>NZ_ASZT02000028.1:0-47996 GCF_001006065.1 Sphingobacterium sp. IITKGP-BTPF85 | reverse complement strand
GTAATTATAAACATTTTGTAGATACTGTATTTTATAGTATCGAGATCAACGAAGTGATCGAAAGGCGTAAGTGCCGAGCAACAGGGAAAGTAAGGTTCAACGGTGCCGCTGAAGCGACTTTCTTTATTCATTGGCTAAAATGGAGGATTCGGAAATGGCTGAAAAATCCTGTGCGACGAAAGCACCGAAATAAAGGTTTCGGTGCGAAAACTGCAACTCCACGATACGTATATCACTGTGAATTTTGTGAAGGCTACCACATTACAAAGGAGCATCCATATGATTATCAACAGAAAAAAGAAAAATATCATGGAAAATATTTCGAATAAATGAATGTAAAATCGTCATAAAAAAATGATGAGGGTATATTGGAATCCATTTTGTAGTTTTCCTTTTGGGAATTATACAAAAAAACCAAATAATAATTTTAAATTATTTCACATAAAAAAAGCTTAGCACATCATATGCTAAGCTTTTTTATATCAATCTTAAAGATCCTCTAATTAACGTTTTATTTCTTTAGGCTTTCTAAAGATAAAATATAAGCCACCTATTATGAAAGGAATACTTAAAAGCTGTCCCATATTCAAAGCCATTCCTTGTTCAAATGCTTCCTGGTCAATTTTGAAACTTTCGAGGTAAAGTCGAGCAGAAAAAAGTAAGACAAAAAAGAGTCCCATTAATGCACCAGGTTTTTGCAACTTTTTATTTTTGAATAAGTAAACAATAATAAAGAAGATAATGATATAGGCAATAGCTTCATAAAGTTGTCCTGGGTGACGAGGCACTTGATCTACATGATCAAAAACAATCGCCCATGGCTTATCGGTAGGTGTACCAATAATCTCCGAATTGAAAAAGTTACCCAAACGGATGAAGGCTCCTGCAATTGGTACAACCACTACAAGGCGGTCTGCCAGCCAAAGAAAGTTTGTTTTCGTTTTTCTGCAGAATAAGTATAATGCAACCAATATACCAATTGCGCCACCATGACTCGCTAAACCTGCAAATCCGGTCATTTGAAATTGACCATTTACAAATTTAAATGGTAACACCATTTCCCATAAATGATCTTTATAATAATCAAATTCATAAAATAGACAATGTCCTAATCTAGCGCCAATTAAAGTTCCTAGAAAGATATAAATACTCAATTGATCCAATAATTCTTGACTCTTATTTTCATTTCTGAATATTTTAAGCATGATCATATACGATACCGCAAATGCCGCTAACCAGCATAAAGCATAGTAACGAAGACCAAAAGTGCCAATTTTAAATATTTCAGGATCTAAATTCCAATGTATGACGCTGAATAAATTCTCCATATTGTCTATTAATTTTTTTACAAGCGTAAATATAATGTTTAAAATCATTTTCAGCTCATGATTGCATCGGAATAAAGCTAAAAAAGTAAGAAAAGTGCCCAATATGGGCACAGATGAAATAAATTCAATTTTTACTTTTGTGGTTACTATAATTTTTCATAATTTGACATCGGAAATAAAATTAGGAGCATGGCAGACAAGAAGAAGAAAGAAAATAAACATATTTCAATAGTAACAAAGGACTCGATTTCTTTTTTTGAAAAATATATTAATAATCCGTCACCAACTGGATTTGAATGGGAGGGACAGCGCTTATGGTTAGATTATTTAAAGCCATATGTGGACGAAACATTCACGGATAACTATGGTACTGCTGTAGGAGTTATCAACCCAGAAGCTGACTATAAAGTTGTTATAGAAGCACATGCTGATGAGATCTCCTGGTTCGTTAACTATATCACGAAGGACGGTTTAATTTATGTGATTCGCAATGGTGGTTCCGACCACCAGATCGCACCATCTAAAAAAGTGAATATCCATACTGATAAAGGTATTGTAAAGGCGGTATTCGGTTGGCCAGCAATTCATACACGTTCAGGAGAGAAAGAAGAAGCACCTACATTAAAAAATATCTTTTTAGATTGTGGTTGTATTTCCAAAGACGAAGTAGAAGCTTTGGGTATTCATGTAGGTTGTGTTATTACTTATGAAGATGAGTTCAGCATCCTTAATGACCGCTATTATGTAGGTCGTGCTATGGACAACCGTGCTGGTGGTTTTATGATAGCTGAAGTAGCACGTTTACTCAAAGAAAATAAAAAGAAATTACCATTTGGTTTATATATCGTAAACTCTGTTCAAGAGGAAATCGGTCTACGTGGAGCTGAAATGATTGCACAGCGTATCAAACCTAATGTTGCGATCGTTACAGATGTGACACATGATACTCAGACTCCAATGATTAACAAGATTACGCAGGGTGATTTATCATCTGGAGGAGGACCTGTATTATCTTATGCTCCGGCAGTTCAGATTAATTTAAACAAATTATTGGTTCAGGTAGCAGAAAAAAATGCAATTCCTTTCCAACGTCAAGCATCATCACGTTCTACAGGTACCGATACCGATGCATTTGCATACAGTAATGGAGGTGTGCCATCTGCATTGATTTCATTACCTTTACGCTACATGCATACTACTGTAGAGATGGTGCACAAAGAAGATGTCGACAATGTCATCCGCCTGATCTATGAAACATTATTGAATATTGAAGCAGGACAGGACTTTAGAACTTTTAGCAAATAATAAGAATAATATATATTAAATACTTATAATAAATTTTATGGAAAATAATCAAAATCAAAACGAATTGAGTATCGAGTTGACAGAAGAAGTAGCAGAAGGAATCTACTCAAATCTAGCGATCATTACACATTCAAACACAGAGTTTGTGATTGACTTCGTACGTGTAATGCCAGGTGTGCCGAAAGCTAAAGTGAAATCTAGAATCGTTTTGACACCAGAACATGCTAAACGTTTGTTAGGTGCATTACAAGATAATGTTATTCGCTTTGACGCTATTGCTGCTGGAAACCAAACTGCTGATGCAGAAGTAATCGGTGGTGATCCAACTGTTGCGTTCCCATTTGGTGGAACAACTGGTCAAGCGTAATTTTTCGCATTGTAAAATGCAATAAATAAGCTTCTACAAAAGAGCTAAAGCCGTAGGTTTTAGCTCTTTTTCTTTTATATCGCATGAACTGTGCTTTTAGGCTTGAATTTTGTTTAAATTTAGATAACTAAAATTATATTATATGGATATTCAAGTCAGGAACTTGACGAAGAAAGATTATGTTGATTTGAGAAGGTCAATGACCGAAGCTTACCAGGGAGTAGGAGATGTCTGGACAAGAGAAAATATTGTCGATTTAATCGATATGTTTCCTGAAGGACAATTATGTGTAGAAATCGACGGTCATGTTGTAGCTTGCGCACTTTCCATCATTTTAAACTCAAAAAAAGTAATATATACGATAGTTATTATGAAATTATTGATGACGGAAAATTTTCAAAACATACCAGCGATGGCGACACGCTCTATGGTATAGAAGTCTTTGTACATCCAGATCATCGTGCATTAAGATTAGGAAGGCGCTTATATGATGCACGTAAAGAACTGTGTGAGCAGATGAATTTAAAATCTATCGTAGCAGGAGGAAGGATCCCCAATTATCACAATTATTCAGATAAAATGAGTCCAAGGACATATATTGAAAAAGTGAAACGTAAAGAAATTTTCGATCCAACGTTAACCTTTCAATTGTCCAATGATTTTCATGTCAAAAAGATATTGAAGCATTACCTTCCCGAAGATTCAGAATCGATGGAGTTTGCAACCCTATTGGAGTGGAATAATATCTATTACGAATCAGAAACACGTTCTATTTCTACCACCAAACAAACCATTCGATTAGGTTTAGTACAGTGGCAAATGCGTTTATTTGACAATATTGATGCTTTTTTTGATCAAATTGAATTTTTTGTTGATACCGTGAGCGATTATGGAACAGATTTTATTATGTTTCCAGAATTTTTCAATTCACCGTTAATGAGTCCGTATAATGAATTGCCTGAAAGGTTGGCAATGGAAAAACTAGCAGAGAAGACATCAGAAATTATTGATAAAATCCAACAATTTGCTGTTTCCTATAATGTCAATATCATTGCTGGCTCCATGCCCATTATGGAAAACAAGAAACTATATAATATATCTTACCTCTGTCACCGTAACGGTAAACTGGATTCATTTAAAAAGATTCACATTACTCCCAATGAAAGTAAATATTATGGAATGACCGGAGGTAATGAAGTGAAAGTATTTGATACAGATTGCGGGAAAGTAGGTTTGCTGATTTGTTATGATGTTGAGTTTCCAGAATTGAGCCGTATTCTAGCCGATCAAGGAATGCAGATCTTATTTGTACCCTTTATGACAGACACACAGAATGGCTACATCCGTGTTAGAACATGTGCACAGGCTCGCGCAATTGAGAATGAATGTTATGTGGCTATTGCCGGATCTGTAGGAAATTTACCTCGGGTCAATAATATGGATATCCAATATTCACAATCGGCCGTATTTACACCTTCGGATTTTGCCTTTCCAAATAATGCGATAAAAGCAGAGGCTACGCCAAACACCGAGATGGTGCTAATTGCAGATGTCGATTTATATGCACTTCGTGACCTGCATGAATATGGAACCGTCAAGGTGATGAAGGATCGACGAAAGGATCTTTATGAAGTAAAATTGTTAAAATAACGATATTAAAAAAGGGATTTAATGAATTAAATCCCTTTTTTAATATCGTTAACCTTGAATGTTATTTTTGCAATTTAACATTTACGGCATTCATACCTTTCAATCCTTTTTCAGTTTCAAAAGTTACTTTGTCGTTTTCTTTAACAGCATCAATCAGACCATTAACGTGGAAAAATATTTTATCCTGAGTCTTGAGATCACGAATGAAACCAAAACCTTTGTCTGTATTGTAAAAGTTCACAATACCAGATTTGATTAAATCCTCAGGGTTTGCTTCATATTTAGCAGTTGATATCGCGATATCTTCTACGTTAATTTTTGTTTTTTTTGTTGGATCAGGAGGAGTAGAAGTTATATTTCCATATTCATCGACATAAACAAACATTTCTTCTAAACTTTTACCTTTATCGGTATTGTTTTTTCGTTCTTCTTTCTTTTGTTCCTTATCTTGTTTCTTTTTTAACTTTTTCTTCTCTTTTTCTTTTTTGCTAAAACTTTCTGAACTACTCATTTATTTATTTAAAATTAATATTAAACCATATTAAACTACTCAATTTATAGCAGTTTAAGTAAACAAAAGTCAGCGCATTAAATAAATTCAAAGGTGAAAGCCATATCTCGAATTAAGATAAAATTGATATGTTTTAAAACGTAAGGACTCTGCTTAATGACACAAATATACTAAAAAATAGTGAATATTATATATTATTCATAAAAATTACAATTTAATTTAGACTAGGAGACTGCGGAAAATTAACCACATGAGCATACTTGGGTCCCAGACTCATAACAGATTGTTTCCAAAGTAGTTCTGTGTCTTTTTCAAACACCAATCCCGTTGAAAACTTGTTCTGTACAGCCCAGCTATTTTCCTTAATTTCTTTATCTAACTGCTCTGGTTGCCAGCCCGAATACCCTAAGAAAAACTTGACTTCATCTTCTTTTATCTTATGATCATTAATAAGTGAAAATAACAATTCTGGATCTCCGCCGAAATAGATATTTTCACGAATTTCGTCACCACTTAACAATAAGTCAAATCTTGAGTGGATAAAGAATACCTCATTTTGTGCTACAGGTCCACCAATATGTAGTGGAAATGTGCAATTCGCTATTTTTTCAACCAAATCACCAATACAGCCAACAACCTTATGATTTAGAATAAATCCTAAAGTACCTTCTTTTTCATTATGATTACACAATAAAATCACAGATCTTTCGAAGTGCGGGTCGAGCATAAAAGGTTCAGATATTAATAAACAGCCAGCCTTTGGGTCAAGTTCGTTAAACATTGCGATACATATTAGACTTATTATACAATAAAATTAATGCCAAAGTCATTTTGCAGATTAATTTATACTAGATTAGTCGATAAAAATAAGTGAATTTAGTATGTTTGTGACATACAAAAAATCAAAGTCATGGCAATCGAACATAAAGATATTGCCGCTATTCGACAAGATTATGCATTAGGTAATCTGTGTGAAAGCGAAGTAAGCAATGATCCTTTAGTGCAATTTGAAAGATGGTTTAACGAAGCTGTTCATAGTGAGGTTCTTGAACCCAATGCAATGGTCTTATCAACCGTAGGAGAGTTTTCCCTACCTTCTTCCAGAATTGTTTTGCTTAAAGATCTTAAAGAGAACGGTTTTAGTTTTTTTACAAATTTTAATAGCCGTAAAGGAACAGAAATGGATGCTAATCCTCATGTTGCCGTACTATTTTTCTGGCCAGAATTGCAACGTCAGGTACGTATTGAGGGATTGATAGAAAAATTACCAGTAGAAGACTCTGATGAATATTTTCAGTCAAGACCAAAAGGAAGCCGTATTGGCGCTATTGCTTCACCTCAAAGTGATACCATTCCAAACCGTACTTTTTTAGAAGAAAGAGTGGCAGGTCTAACAGAAGAATTTAAAGACCAGGAGCAAGTACCTCGTCCCGAATTTTGGGGAGGATACTTAATTAAACCACTATATATGGAGTTCTGGCAAGGGCGTTCAAGCCGCCTGCATGATCGGATTGCTTTTCAGAAAGTTTCAGATTCATGGAAAATAACCCGTTTAGCACCATAGTATATGAATATACAGGAAATTTCAAAATCAATAACTGCGCAGTTCGGGGAAGAGGCTATCGAAAAAATTGAGGAATCGGGTTTGCAGTCTGCTTTATTTGTTAATAAAGCATTTTTAGAACAAATCTGTTATTACCTGAGGGATCAAGAAGGCTTCTATTTTGATTTTTTAAATAATATTGCGGCAGTTGATTTAGGTGATGCTGGATTTTTGGTAACTTATCATATGACCTCTATACCATACCAACACACTTTGGTGTTAAAAGTTGCCGTTGCAAATGATCGTGATTTACAGCAATTACCCGAAGTACCATCATTAGCCGCAGTGTGGAAAACTGCAGATTGGCATGAAAGGGAAGCTTTTGATCTCATGGGTATATTTTTCACGAATCATCCTGATCTTAGACGTATTCTACTCCCTGATGACTGGGAAGGATACCCCTTAAGAAAGGATTATCAAGACCCTGAAAGTTATCATGGCATAGCAATTAAATAAAATAAGAACTGGATAACCAAAAATATGTCGCATACGAAGTATACTGCAGCTTTAGAAAAATACCAACAACATTTAGATAGCATTGGCTCTCAAGAAATGATTATTAATATGGGCCCGCAACATCCATCTACCCATGGCGTGCTTCGGCTTCAATTGATTACAGATGGAGAGCTTGTAAAAGAAGTCATTCCACATTTAGGCTATTTGCATCGCTGTTTTGATAAACATGCGGAATCAATGAATTATGGTAAAAGTATTCCATTTACAGATCGTCTGGATTATTTATCATCGATGAATAATAGCCATGCATTTGTAATGGGGGTAGAGCGCATGCTTGGTATCGACGATAAAATACCAAAAAGAGTTGAATATATACGTGTTCTGGTCTGCGAATTAAATAGAATAGCATCGCACTTAATTGGTATCGGTACCTATGGAATTGATATAGGTGCATTTACGCCGTTTATGTGGTGTTTTAGAGATCGGGAGCATATCATGAATATGCTTGAATGGGTATCCGGTTCACGCATGCTCTATAATTACATTTGGGTTGGAGGCTTATTTTACGATTTACCGGTAGGTTTTGAAGAAAGGTGTGCTGAATTTGTAACTTATTTTAAACCAAAATTGGTCGAACTCGATGAACTGTTGACCGAGAACCAGATTTTCATATCCCGAACAGCAAATATTGGTGTGTTGCCTGCAGATGTCGCGATCAATTATGGTGTTTCTGGTCCGATGTTAAGAGCTTCAGGAATCAAATGGGATCTGAGAAAAATTGACGGTTATTCTGTTTATCCAGAAATTGATTTCGAAATCCCTGTTGGAAAAGGAGAGATGGGAGCGCTCGGAGATTGCTGGGACCGATACAAAATCCGGGTCGATGAAGTAAAAGAATCTGTTAAGATTATCGAACAATGCTTGGAAAGACTATTAAAAGAATTTCCGCGTACAGATACATTTGACCCACGAGCACTTGTACCTAAAAAGGTGAATTTAAAAGCACAGGACTATTATGTAAGAGCAGAAAATCCGAAAGGTGAATTAGGATTTTACTTTGTAACACAAGAAAAGACAGACATTCCTAAGCGTGTGAAAGCAAGAGGTCCGAGTTTTAACAATCTTTCCGTTTTACCTGAATTAGGAAAAGGAACCTTAATTGCGGATCTGATCGCTATATTGGGTTCTATGGACATCGTATTAGGCGAAGTCGATCGCTAATCGCTGTATTTGTAATTTTTGTGTTATCAAGACGCATCAACCCGCAAATTAGTTTGGTTTACCATTCCTTTATCCTATATTTGTAGTCTCATAATTTAAGTTTATAATTGGTTAATAAAAGTCTGCTATTGCAAAATAGTGGACTTTTTATTTTGCAAAACACCTCATTATACCAATTAAACGCACGTCAAAATCCCAATAAAATTAGTAACTTTACCACACACAAAATGTTTTTAAAGTGGCCGATAGTTTAGTTATCATACCTACATATAACGAGAAAGAGAATATTGAAAAAATAATTCGCAAAGTATGCTCACTCTCAGTACCTTTTCATATTTTAATCGTTGATGATGGTTCTCCAGATGGGACTGCACAAATCGTAAAATCGCTTGAAGCGGAATTCAGAGGACGTTTGTTCATGGAGGAACGCAAAGGGAAATTAGGACTTGGCACTGCTTATATCCATGGTTTTAAATGGGCATTAGCACGAGAATATGAGTTTATTTTTGAAATGGACGCAGATTTTAGCCATAATCCAGAAGATCTAATTCGTTTAAGACAAAGTTGCTTAGATGGTGCAGATATGAGTATCGGATCTCGTTATATCAAAGGGGTCAATGTCGTTAATTGGCCGATGAATAGGGTTTTGATGTCCTATTTCGCATCTGTTTATGTACGGTTTATCACCGGAATCAATATCCAAGATGCTACAGCCGGTTTTGTGTGTTTTAGACGGAAAGTTCTTGAGCGTATACCGCTTGATAAAATTCGATTTGTGGGCTATGCCTTTCAGATAGAAATGAAATTTACGGCGATACAATATAAGTTTAATGTGGTCGAAGTACCGATTATTTTTACAGACCGGACAGAAGGTACTTCAAAAATGAGTACCAGTATTTTTAAAGAAGCTTTTTTTGGTGTTATTCAACTAAAGATTTCAAGTTGGACGCGAAAGTATAATTAAATTGAAGAAAGGAAAGCGTAAATGAATGAACACTTAGATCCAAATGCGGAAAACTTAAGTCATACAGACAGAGACATTGAACGTGTATTGCGACCTCAGGCTTTTGAGGACTTTACGGGACAGGAGAAAATTTTAGAGAATCTTAATATTTTTGTTAAGGCTGCAAAATTAAGAGGTGAGTCTTTGGATCATGTATTACTTCATGGCCCCCCAGGATTGGGTAAAACGACACTTTCCAATATTATCGCCAATGAGATGGGCGTAGGTATTAAAATTACTTCAGGACCCGTTCTGGATAAACCCGGTGACCTGGCGGGATTACTGACCAATCTGGAAGAGGGTGACGTCTTATTTATAGATGAAATCCACCGGTTAAGCCCGATTGTTGAAGAATACCTCTATTCAGCAATGGAAGACTTCAAGATCGATATCATGTTGGAGACCGGACCAAATGCACGATCTGTGCAAATATCGCTTAACCCATTCACCTTAATTGGAGCAACAACACGTTCAGGACTATTAACATCTCCATTACGTGCGCGATTTGGGATTAATGCGCGATTACAATATTACGACGTTAAGTTATTGACCACCATAGTACTGAGATCTGCAGATATCCTGAAAACACCCATTACAGATGAAGGTGCCTATGAAATTGCAAGAAGAAGCAGAGGAACACCGCGTATAGCCAATGCCCTGTTGAGAAGAACACGGGATTTTGCACAAATAAAAGGAACAGGTTCTATTGAGCGAGAGATAGCAAAATATGCACTTAATGCCCTAAACGTGGATGAAAATGGTTTAGATGAAATGGATAATCGTATTCTGACCACCATCATAGATAAATTTAAAGGAGGTCCTGTTGGTTTAAAAACCATTGCTACTGCCGTAGGAGAAGATGAAGGTACAATTGAAGAAGTTTATGAACCTTTTCTTATTCAAGAAGGTTATTTAATGCGAACTTCGAGAGGGAGAGAATGTACTGAAGCTGCTTTTAGACACCTAGGGCGAGCATATTCACATAAAGGTAATACACTATTTTAGTGCTAGAGTTATCTGAAAAATACTAATTAAATGCTATGATGATGGTGGACATCTCTTAAATCTTGAAGATAAGAGAGCGAAAGCAAGTCATAGCATTTTAGTTTAACCTATTTGATGTACTTTTTCAAAATTTTCAAACTCCTGCTTTTAATCGCTGGAGTAGGGTTTATTCTCAATAAATATTCGACCTGTGCATAAAGTTCTTCTTTAACCCACGCATATTTTTCACTCATTTGATCTAAAATATCCATGCAATTTGCAGCTACAGCAACCGGACAACTTGGATCAGTTAACCATTTGAAAGAGACGTCAATTATGCAATCATATTCTTCATCAGACAAGCGGATATGATTTACTTTGGAGAGGTGATGTACATTAATACCTTGCTATAACTTCTAGCGCAGCTCCAATTATTTAAATCTGTCAGATTTTTAATCAGCATTTGGTAGTTACGCTTGTCAAGCAAGGCTTTATCTTTTAAAACAATGGTCTCGAACATCCAGGCGCTTCTAAAGGCAAGTTGCTTATCCGCTTCATATGTGGACAGCGCCAAAAGATCAAGTAAAGATAATCCTTGTAAAATATCCAAAGAAAAATCCGCTACCTGATACTGAGTATAGATAGCGGAAAAAATTTCTAATTTTTGTTTTGTAATCATTGATTATCTACTCAACGGTATTTCTCTATTCATTTCAGTCATATTGACTTCTTCAATTTTTGAATCACCGATTAGGTATTCTGCAAAATAGTCACCCATTTTCCAGAAAAAATATTCTGTCATATCACCAAATCCGTGACGTTGACCAGGTAAAAGCAAGAAGTCAAAACGCTTATTTGCTTTGATTAAAGCGTTCACCATTCTAATAGAATTAGCCGGGTGTACATTATTATCAATATCACCAGTTGCAATCAGAAGCTTACCTTTAAGATTTTTTGCTAAGTCTGTATTTTTATCGATCTGATAAGCAAATGTAGTATCGCCTTTGGCACTAATTTTCTCCGTTACACCATGATGTCTTTCACTCCACCATCTGTTGTAGATGTTATTTTCATGATTTCCAGCACCAGAAACAGCTACTTTGAAGAAATCAGGATATACCAACATTGCTGCAGTTGACATAAATCCACCACCCGAATGTCCTGTAATACCAACACGGTTGATATCAATAAACTTGTAGCGGTCTGCCAATTGTTCAGCAGCGGCCTTTTTATCTTCCAATCCATAATCCCTTAAGTTACCATAGCCAAATGTATGGTACCATTGTGATCGAGCAGGATGACCACCACGGTTACCCACTGTAATGACAATCATGCCAAATTGTGCTAATCGGTCAATTCTATCCATGCTTCTACCAAAAGACTGATTTACAGCCTCCGTTTGTGGTCCAGGATAGATATATTCCACAATGGGATAAGTTCTGGTGCTATCAAAATCAAATGGTTTATACATAACACCATATAGATCAGTAATACCGTCACCAGCTTTTACTTTAAATGGTTGCGGAAACTTATAACCAGCAGCAAAAAGTAAAGATAGATCCGCCTTTTCTAAGGTCATTAATTTCTTACCATTTGTATGGTATAAAGCGATTTCTGGAATCGTATTTACCCTAGAAAAATTATTAACAAAGTAACGAGAACTTTCACTGACATCAACCTGATGATCAAAGTTTCCTGGGTTTAATAATTTTAGATTTCCACCATTAAAGCCCACACTGTAGTGATGTAAATAATACGGATCTTCATTTTTTTCTCGACCATTAGCCGTGAAATACAACGTTCTTGTTGCCATATCAGATCCTGTAATTTCTTCACAATTGAAAGATCCACTTGTCAACTGCTGTTTCAAATTACCTTGATTATCATACAGGTAAAAATGTCCCCAGCCATCACGTTGTGACCAATGGATAAACTCAGCACCATTATTAATTAATAAAGGCTTTTTGATATCCTGATAAACGTTAGATCTCTCTTCAACTAACACTTTAATTGAGCCGTCTATATTAACCTTAACCAAATCGATACGTTTCAAATCACGGCTAGAACGTGCGATGTAAAATGCCTCATTTGACCCTAACCAGTAATTGATAAAATAATCACCCTTGTAGCTATTTTTATCTGTGGTTTTAGACCAATTACTTATCGTTTGATTTTTAAAAGCATCAACTTTTATCTGTTTGTAAGTTTTATCAGAAGCCTTGAAGATGAACATTTGAGTTTCCGTAGAATCTACTTCACCTGGCATCTGGTATTTATAGGTCTCTAAAGTAGGACGTTTACTTCCTACGTTATTAATCACCCATAATGGGTTTAAACTTCTGTTATCTTTACGTGTAATAACAAAATGCTTACCATCAGGAGACCAGTTCATCCATACACGCTTGCGCTTCACAAGATCTTCATCTTTCTTATCGTCGCCTGTAGTGGTGCTATATTCATCACCCGCCCAAGCATAATATTGTACGCCATCTTTAGTGATCTGATGTTCTACAATTGTTGAATCTTTTTCATTCTTAACCGCTTTTTCATAATTGGCGCGATCCATCCAGTACAAATTAAAGTCCTTAGCAAAGTAGACGGTATTGGTATCAGGAGAGAAAGTTGCCCATGATAAAGGCTGTTTCTCTTTTGATTTATCGCTTAGCTCAATGACTTTCTGTGTTGCCAGATCATATTCCAGATAGAAAAGCTTCTTTTTTATCGTGTCAGTTTTCACTTTCAGCTTCTCAATCTCTTCTTTGGACTTTACTGTATCTTTCGTACTGGCAACCTCAAATCTGATTTTCTTCTCATCTTTTGTAAATCTTAAATTCTGAAGAGACAGATGTTGAGCATCAAATGGATTTTTTACAATCTTCGTAATTTGTGCCGCTAATTTTTCATTATCGAAAAGTGTTTCTTTTTTATTGGCAGCAGGATCCACTAGGTACCAGTTTTTTCCTTGAGGTGTAGTGAAATCGTACCAGAAGCGATCAGAAAAGTTTATCCAATTTGGTTTAACCGTAGTAGAAAAAATCATTTTCTTAAGCCTATCTGGCGAAAATTTTGACGCTAACAGGTAGTTTGCTTTAGGTGGTGAGGTTGATTCTTGGGCTGTAGCATAAAAACATGATAGCAACAGTCCTAAGAATAAGTAAATCTTATTCATTCTTTAGTTTTATGTGAAATTTATAAATCAAAAGTATTAAGTAATCACATGAGAAAGAAGCAAGTCTTGTAAAATTTTAGTTAAAGAGCCCTAAGAGTAGAACTTTTCATTAAAATTGACTAAAAAGAGCTCTTCTGTAGCCCGGGTAATTCCAGTATATAGCCACCTTAAAAACTCGGTAGTCAACATTTCATCTGTCAAATAGCCTTGGTCGACAAAAACAGCTGGCCATTGTCCACCCTGAGCCTTGTGACAGGTAATCGCAAAAGCAAATTTTATCTGTAACGCATTATAATAGGGATCTTTCTTAATCGCTTCCAGTCGATCCTGTTTTAAGAAAATATCTTCGTAATCCAGCGCCACTGCCTCGTACAGTTTTTTCTGTTCCTCATAAGGAAGATTAGGGCTGTCTGTATAGAGACTATCCAGAATAACACGGCAGGTTATTGGTTCTTGATTTTGAGTATCCATAAATTCAAGAGTAATATCCGCAAAACGAAATCCATGTTGCTCATGCACGTTGCTTACTTTTCTTATTTTCGCCATATCACCATTAGCAATAAAGCCATTTTCAATCCCATTATCTTGAAGCCAAAAATAATTATTGCGTACGACCATGATATGATCCCCACCTGTAATCTCCTCGTCTCGAAATAGAATCTGGTTACGGATATGCTGATTGTATAAGTTAGCAGACTTATTGGAACGACAGATTATCATTGTATTTTCGATTCCGAACTTATCATATGCATAATTAATTCCCTCAATTAAACGTTCACCTGTCATTCGGTAAATATCTTTAAATCCATTTGTTATGAATTTAGGGAAAGGGTAGGTGCCTTCCAGCTCTTCAAGATTTATTTCCTGACGGATCTTTGTGGCATTAAAAAGAATTCCAGAACTTTTCTGTTGCCGAACAACATCTGTCAATTCGAAGGTATAAGGGTGAAAATAAAATTCATGCTCTAAATAAGCCGGATTAAGAGCAGGGCTTTCCCACAGACCCACCGGCGGTAGCTGGGCGGTATCACCCACAAACATGATCGAACAGTTTTTACCGCTTCGTACATATTTCACAAGATCGTCCAATAAGCTTTTCGAAAACATGTTGACGCTTTCATTCGATATCATGGAAGATTCATCGATAATAAATAATGTATCTTCATGCAGGTTTTCAGCTAAAGTGAAATCCAGCTGAAAAGAAACCGCATTTTTCTTACGGTATATTTTCTTGTGGATGGTCAGTGCAGGTCTACCCGAATAGAAACTCATTACTTTTGCCGCTCGACCCGTAGGAGCAAGCAAGACCGCTTTCTTCTTGATATAAGGAAGGGTTTTCACTAGAGCGGAAATGATCGTTGTTTTACCTGTTCCGGCATAGCCCTTTAATACAAAACAATCTTGCGTATGAAAAGAACTCAGAAATTGAGCTAACAGTTCAAAAACAGAATTTTGTTGCGGAGTCGCTGTCCAAGGAAAGCGTTGGATCAATAAATCTTTAATAAGCACCATCAAAGTTATCTAAAAGGTTTGTCTTATCGTTTAGAAAAGTTAATTTTGTTAGGTTGTACAATTTAATAATTGAATTTGGAAAGCATAAATATGAATTATATATCGGAGAAGTTTAATATCCATTTTTTGCCAGAATACACCTTATCTGCGAAAGCGGGTTTTAGCAAAGATGTAATTGCAGTTACGGACAAGCAGTTAAATCTGAATCTGTTGCTAGAATATGACGCCGAAAACCCAAAATTGGATGCTACTCAAATCCTAAGTTTACCTTTTCGATATGTTAAGGTGGTCATTCCTCATCAAAGTTTAACATTCATTCCTAAGGAGGTTTTTCAAGAAGATCGATTAAGCGAATATGCACCATACTTGGTAGAACATGTTCCCAATCATATTCACACCTATGAAATGAAAAATTTGGGAATTGTTGCCGTGTTTGAATACGATCTCATCTTATATAATAGATGGAAAGCGCTTTTCCCTGATGCAGAAATTTTCCCTGAGTTCTGCATTATATTAGATCAGGCCCAAGATCTTGTTCCAATTAGAGGTTCCGTTTTAGGTGTACATTTTGTATCCGATCATTTGGTAGATTTATACTTGTTTCAAAATGGGCAATTCATGTTGTATAATTCTTTTGATGTGCATTTTGCAGATGATTTAAATTACTACATTTTAAATATTATACAACAATTTTCACTAACAGATCAAGTTTCTAAAGTGCTGGTATCAGGTGAAATACCTAACGATACCTATCGTAAATGTTTAGAAAGATATTCGACAACCATAGCGCACTTAGAATCTAAAAGTAAGGCTCATATCAATAAGGATATCGAAGGAATCAATTTTAAAAAATATAATACATTATTTGACGCGATACTATGCGAATAATAGGAGGGCAATATGGTGGTATACGTCTTAATCCACCCACAAACTTACCAGTAAGACCAACTACAGACATCGCAAAAGAGGCTTTGTTTAATATTCTACAAAACCGACTGGATTTTGATGAACTGAATTGTTTAGATTTATTTGCAGGTACTGGTAATATCAGTTTTGAATTAGCTTCTCGATACGCAGCTTCAGTTGAATCAGTAGACCTGCATTTTAAATGCGTTCAATATATTACGGATACAGCAAAGAAAATGAACATATCCACTATAAAAGCTAAAAAAGCAGATGTATTCAAGTATATTCAAACAGCCAAAGGTAAGTTTGATTTTATCTTTGCTGATCCACCATATGATATTCCAAAACTGCCGCAGCTGGCACACCTTATTTTAGATAGCGGACTTTTGGATAAAGAAGGCTTATTGATTATTGAACATCCTTCCACCCGGGAAATGGATCCACATCCAAATTTTATTGAAAAGCGGAAGTATGGATATTCATCATTTTCATTTTATACTATTTAAATTATGAAGATTGCTGTTTTTGCAGGATCCTTTGATCCTTTTACATTAGCACATCAAGACTTAGTGGAGCGTGCTTTACCTCTTTTTGATAAGATTTATATCGCAGTTGGAGTAAATAGTGCCAAACAGGGCTTATTAACTGTAGAAGACAAGTTATATACGATTCAGGCTGTTTTCAAAGATCATCCGGCAATTGAAATCGTTTCATTTGAAGGGTTAACGATTAATTTCTGTAAAAAGGTCGGCGCTAATTTCTTGCTAAGAGGACTTCGCAATTCTGCTGACTTTGAATTTGAAAATAGCATTGCACAAAACAATTTATTGTTAGCTCCGCAGATCGAAACCTATTTCTTGATGAGCAGGAGTGGACTTGCCCATATCTCTTCGACTATCGTTCGAGATGTCTGGAAAAATAAGGGCTCCATTGCTCAAATGTTCCGCCCGAAATAGATGATTTTTTGAAAAATAAATAGCTAACGTACAAAAAAAGGATATCCAGTCGGATATCCTTTTTTGTTAAAAGCACTTATTTATTAAACCAAATTATATTTTGTGTACTTATGTAGCTCTTTGTTTTACAATGCTTTACACAGCTTACATATACTCGAGGTGCAACTAAATTAGCTATGTTGTAGAAAATACAGAAATACGCATACCTTATGACCAAATTTAATTTTGTTTTAGATGTTATCAATTTCTAATGAATTGATAATAAGTATTTTGTGTCAAATTTATTAACCTATGAATCATATCGATCAAAGGCAACAATAAAGGATTTTCGCATGATACTGAAGTGGTTTAACACTTCCGCGATAAAGGTTTCATCCAGTAATTCGAAGACACCATTCACACCGCCTACGATATCGGTTTCTGCAATCTTATATGACTGTTCCAATGTCCCTTGTTCAAACTTAATGATGAACTTTTGATTCATACCAAAGATGGATATCTTACAATCAGGATGTGGTAATTCTGCTAATATTCTCATGTTGCTATTTTTTACAAAGTAAATAAAAAACGTTAATCCACTTAGGGATTAACCGTTTATATGGAAAAAATACAACGTTAAATTAAACGATGCCTTGTTCAGTCATTGCTCGGGCAACTTTCAGGAATCCCCCAATATTTGCACCTTTTAAATAATTGATGTAATTTTTGTCATGACCATATTTAACACAAGTTTTGTGAATATTAACCATGATATCTTTTAATTTACAATCGACTTCTTCTTTAGTCCATTGTTGGCGAATAGAATTTTGCGACATTTCTAAGCCAGATACAGCTACACCGCCTGCATTAGCAGCTTTCCCTGGTGCAAAACTAATTTTCGCATCGTGGAAGACTTTGATAGCTTCTGCTGTTGAAGGCATATTAGCACCTTCAGCTACACATTGACAGCCATTAGCAATTAATGTTAACGCATCCTCTTTTGTTAGCTCATTTTGAGTAGCACAAGGTAGCGCAATATCACATTTAAACGCCCAAGGCTTTTTGTCTGTAAAATACTTTGCATTCGGATATTTAACCACATATTGATCTAAATCACGTCCGATAGTTCCGATGTACGCTAATTTTTCAGAAGTAATTCCTTCTTCATCATAGATTGTTCCTTGACTATTTGATAGCGTAATTACCGTAGCACCTAATTGGATTGATTTCTCAGCAGCGTAATACGCTACATTTCCAGCACCTGAAATAGCAACGATTTTGTCTTTTAAATCCTGATTATTGAAATCATAGATGCATTCAACAAAATAAAGTAAACCATAACCAGTAGCCTCCGGTCTCGTGTAAGATCCACCCCAAGAACTTCCTTTGCCTGTTAATACGCCTGTAAATGCATTTTGCAATCTTTTATACTGGCCAAATAAATAACCAATTTCTCGTGTTCCAACGCCGATATCTCCAGCTGGTACATCTGTATCCGGACCGATATGTCTAAACAGCTCGGTCATAAAGCTTTGACAGAAACGCATGATTTCAGCATCTGACTTTCCTTTCGGATTAAAATCTGCACCGCCTTTACCGCCACCTATAGGTAAACCTGTTAAACTATTTTTGAACACCTGTTCAAAAGCTAAAAATTTTAAGATACTTAAGTTGACAGAAGGAGCAAAACGTAATCCACCTTTATATGGACCTATAGAACTACTCATCTGCACGCGGTAACCTCTATTGATTTCAACCTCGTTCTTGTCATTTAACCAAGCAACGCGAAAAGAAATAACGCGCTCAGGTTCAACTAATCTTTCTAAAATTTTCAGCTTAAGTAATTCTGGATGACTTTTAGAAATAAATGGAATTAAATCCTCTGTAACTTCTTGTACAGCTTGTAGAAATTCTGGTTCATTCGGATTGCGTTTCTCAACGTAATTTATGAATTCGTTAAAAGTGTTTGACATGTATTATAGTAAATTTTCCCTTTTGAATTGCTAATATATAAAAATTAATCTTATTTCATTACATTTTTTTATAAAAACTTACAGTTATGTGTGAAAATTAAAAATAGCCGTTTAATTTCATATTCTTGATTAATTTATTATTTTTGTAGTAGATTCAATCGATAAATTTGAAGATATTCGTCTATATATTATGCTTATACTTCATCGGGTTAACGATGGTTCCTTGTGCAGACCAAGTGCAGGAGGCCACGGCTATACACATAACCGGAACGCAAGATAAGGGTCATTCTGATGAACATCAGGACTATTGCTCACCTTTTTGCATCTGCTCTTGTTGTTCTACTGTATTGAATATCGAACAAACAAATACCATTTCCTTTATTATAGTATTACTAGAATCAAAACGAAAAATTGCGTACGAAACCAATTTATATTCGTTTGATTACTCTAGTATTTGGCAACCGCCCCAGCTCGCATAATTTTACGATAAAGTCTTAGTTGACTACTTTTCATTCGCTTATCTTCATGATGAGCATTTTGTATAGCTATTTTAAGTAAAATATTATGTTGAACGCAATCATCAGGTTCAGTATCCGTAATAAAATTATTATCGGACTCTTTACACTGATATGGATCATCTGGGGACTATGGAGTGCATTGCACATTCCCATAGATGCTAACCCAGATATTACCAATAATCAAGTACAAATAATCACAAGCTCTCCGGCCTTATCAACGCAAGAGGTGGAGCAATTCGTCACATATCCGATCGAACAAAAATTAACAAATCTACCGGATCTGGTAGAATTACGTTCGATATCCAGATTTGGACTTTCAGTTGTTACCGCAGTTTTTGACGATGATGTCAATATTTATTTTGCAAGGCAATTGATCAGCGAAAAACTGCAGGAAGCAAAGGAAAATATACCGGAAGGTCTCGGAAGTCCAGAATTAGCGCCGATTAGTACGGGGCTTGGTGAAATTTATCAGTATGTTATTCATCCTGCAAAAGGGGCTGAATCAAAGTATACTGCCACAGATCTCAGAACAATGCAAGACTGGATTATCGCCAGACAACTATATGGAACGCCCGGTGTTGCTGAAGTCAATAGTTTTGGTGGAAAACTAAAACAGTATGAAGTTGCTGTTAATCCGTATAAATTAAAAGCTACCGGTGTCGGAATCAATGAAATATTTGCAGCCCTGGAAGAAAATAATCAAAACATAGGTGGCGCATATATAGATAAAAAACCCAGTGCTTATTTTATACGGGGTATTGGTCTTTTGACATCCATGGAAGATATCGGCAATGTTGCTGTAAAAAATAAAAATGGCTTCCCTATTTATATTAGGGATGTCGCAGAAGTACGTGAAGGTGCTGCAGTACGCTATGGTGCACTGACTTATAATGGAGAAAAAGAAGCCGTAGGCGGCATTGTTATGATGCTAAAAGGCCAGAACTCCGCAGAAGTAGTCGCAGCAGTAAAGAAAAAACTCGAAAGAATTAAACAATCTCTACCTCAAGATGTTGTAGTTGAAGCTTTTTCAGACCGAACAGATCTGGTTAATCGTGCTATTGGAACGGTTGAGAAAAATTTGATTGAAGGTGCCCTGATCGTCATTTTTGTTTTAGTCATTTTTCTAGGAAACCTGAGAGCAGGCTTAATTGTAGCTTCGGCAATTCCATTATCAATGTTGTTTGCATTAGGAATGATGCGTTTATTTGGGGTAAGTGCCAACCTTATGAGTCTGGGCGCTATCGATTTCGGTTTAATTGTCGATGGCTCCTTAATTGTCGTGGAGGCAACTATGCATCATCTGGGGCTTAGAAAAAGTAAGCATGTCCTGAATCAGGCTGAGATGGATGAGGAAGTATACCAATCATCTTCAAAAATCAGAAATAGCGCCGCATTTGGTGAAATTATTATCCTCATTGTCTATATACCCATATTAACACTGGTAGGGGTCGAAGGGAAAATGTTTGGCCCTATGGCGCAAACCGTTAGCTTTGCCATTATAGGAGCGCTATTATTATCACTCACCTATATACCGATGATGAGTGCACTGTTTTTATCCAAAAAGCCTCACCACAAAATTACTTTCGCCGATAAGATGATGGCCAAATTGCAACAATGGTATGCACCATTAGTTCAAAAGGCTGTCCGCATAAGAAGAACACTATTATTATTAACAGTAGCACTCTTAGGTTTTTCCGGCTTCCTATTTAGTAAAATGGGCAGTGAATTTATACCGCAATTACAAGAAGGAGATTATGCATTTCATTGTATTTTACCACAAGGATCTTCACTCTCACAGAGTATAGAAACATCCATGCAGGCTGCGAAAATTATTAAAAAATTTCCCGAAGTAAAAATTGTTGTAGGCAAAACAGGTAGTGCCGAAATCCCGACAGATCCAATGCCGCCCGAGGCAACAGATATGATTATCACCTTGAAACCAATGTCAGAATGGAAATCCGGGGATACATATACGGGACTAGCAGAGCGCATGCTTGATTCACTTTCCGTCATTCCAGGTGTATTCTTTGAAGCATCGCAGCCTATTCAGATGCGATTTAATGAATTGATGACAGGTGTGAGACAGGACGTTGCCATAAAAATATTTGGTGAAAATATAGACTCACTTGCAACGATTGCAAGTCGTGTAGGTCAAGTTGTACAAAGTGTTGAAGGAGCTTCAGCACCACAGATTGAACGTACAACAGGGCTACCACAGATCTCGATTGTTTACAACAGAACACAGTTAGCCCTGCACAACGTAACAGTCAAGGACTTAAATAAAGTTATTGCTATGTCTTTCGCTGGCACAAGCACAGGATCGATATATGAGAATGAAAGGAAATTCGACCTTGTTGTTCGTTTAGATAGCGCATATAAAACGTCAATGGCCGATGTTGAAAACCTACCAGTCTTAACTGGGGATGGAGATCAGATTCCATTGAGCCAACTGGCAACCATTAGTATAAAAGATGGCCCTGCACAGATCAGCAGAGAATCAGGGAAGAGACTTGTCGTGATCGGATTTAATATAAAAGAGCGCGATGTTACTTCAGTAGTAAATGAGATTCAGGAAAAACTGACAAAGATGGATGTGATGCCAACAGGTTACTACTATACTTTCGGTGGGACATTTGAAAATCTAAATGCAGCTTCTAAAAGATTAGCACTAGCAGTCCCGGGCGCATTGTTCCTTATCTTTATATTACTTTACCTGACTTTTAGGTCAATTAAAGAATCCTTACTAATTTTCACAGCCATACCTATGAGTGCAATAGGTGGAGTATTTGCACTATTAATCCGCGATATGCCTTTTAGTATTTCCGCAGGTGTAGGGTTTATAGCATTATTTGGAGTAGCTGTACTGAATGGTATTGTTTTAATTTCCACATTTAATCAATTGGAGAAGGAAGGAATTTCCAATGTATTTGAGCGGGTATGGGAAGGGACAAAAATTCGACTCAGACCAGTGTTGATGACGGCGACAGTGGCTTCATTAGGGTTTTTACCAATGGCTCTAAGTACGGGAGCTGGAGCAGAAGTACAAAAACCGTTGGCAACAGTTGTCATAGGAGGTTTGTTGTCTGCAACATTTTTGACACTTTTTGTATTACCTTGTTTATATGTCTTATTTTTTAATACTAAGAAAATGAAAATAGGGAAATCGACAATCATAACATCATTAGTGCTGGCTTTCTTATCACTTTCTACAATAAGTTTAGCGCAAGAAAATCCAAAAAGGATTCAATTGGAAGAAGCGATAGCACAAGCTTTGGACGCCAATCTCAATTTTAAAAACACAGCATTAGAACTTGAAAAATCACAGATTGACCAACAGAAGTCTTTTGATGGTAAAACAGGAATTTTTGTAGAGAATGAAGATTTCTCCCCTTTAGAGCCAAATGGATTATGGAAAGTTGGGTTAAGTCAAGATTTCGCCTGGCCTGGGTTTTATAAGGCTAGAAAAGAATTTTTAAAAAAGAATGCCCAAATGGTTTTGGAGCAAAGAGAAGATGCGAAAAAACAACTGATAAGGGATGTATCTTTAAATTACTATCAGCTTATTTATCTAGAAGCTAGACAAGCTTTCTTTCTACAGCTGGACAGTACCCATCAAAAATTATTTGAATCCGCAAAACTTCGGGTAAAAACAGGGGAAGCCGCCGGTTTGGAGCAGATGGCGGCAGAAACAAAATGGCAAGAAAATAAAACCATTATGCTACAAAATGAGCAGGATTTAGCCATTGCCGCACAAAACTTCAGCGTTTTATTAAATAACAACAACTTGATTTTACCGATCAAGAGTGCGCTGCAAAAAATAAGTGCTTTTCAATTGCCAGATTCAATAGGTGATCATCCTTTGCTTAAAATACAGCAGAAATCAATAGAGATGGCTGAAGCAAATACCAAAATGGAGCAAAAAACCAAGTTGCCAGATTTTTCTGGTAGAGCTTTCTCCCAAAAACTTTGGGGACAACGGAATCCTGTTACCGGTATATCACTAACGATGAATATGCCTTTATTCTCTAATAAATATTACCATAATAAAGTTAAAATAGCTGAATTGGAGACGGCAATAGAAAGACAAGAATTGGAGCAGCTGAAAATAAGCCTTACAGCGCAACAAGGTAATGCAAAGAAGGAAATCACCAAAAATGAGAAGCAATTGCAGTTTTATGAACAATCCGGATTAAAGCAATCCGAGGGCATTATGAAAGCTGCCAATTTAGCCTATCAAAGTGGTGAAATCAGTTACGCAGATCTTATCCAATTTCTATCACAGTCCATTGATATAAAAATAAATTACCTAACAGCTTTGAATGCGTACAATCAAAGTGTGATTCAATATCAATATTACCATTCAAATTAAGTATCATGAAACTAAAGTTTTTAATTCGATATAGTTTATTTTTTGCTAGTAGCGTAATCGCTCTAGGATGTCAAACCAATACTTCAACTGAAAAACAGCAAACAGAAGAGAAAGGGGAGCAAGAGCATGAGGAAGAGGCGCTTACATTGACAGCAGCCCAAGAAAAGCAGGTAGGATTAACCTATACAAATTTATCCTATCAGATGCTAAGTAATGGCTTAGTACTCAATGGTGTGCTTGATGTGCCGAATGATAAAAAAGCCTACGTGACATCTGTATATGTGGAGTCTTGGAAGAACTTTACGCTAGACCGGGAGATTTTGTTAAGAAAGCACAGATTTTAGGAAAAGTGCTCAATCCAGATCTGATTAAAATGCAAGAGCAATTACAACTGATTAACAATCAGATTTCATTAACTCAGATTGAAGTCAACCGTCAGAAGGAATTGGTAGAAGGAAACGCTGCACCTTTAAAAAAGCTACAGCAAGTTGAGGTCGAACTAGCCAATTTGAAAGCTCAAAAGAACAGTTTGTCACGACAGCTGTCATCCGGAGGAGGGTCTTTGCACATTTCTTCACAAATTACGATTAAGGCGCCAATCTCGGGAGTGGTGGCTTCGATTCAAGGATTGATTGGGACGCGTATCGAGGCGTCTTCGCCAATTTTAGAAATTGTCAATAATGATGCATTGCATGTGGATATGTATGTATATGAAAAAGATTTCTCAAAAGTGAAAAAAGGGCAAAAAATTCTATTTTCTCCTGTTAACAACGCTAATGCTTCATATGAAGCAAAAATAGATCAGCTCGGACAGGCTTTTGAAAAAGAGACCAATGCAATCGCAGTTCATGCCCAGGTTTTAGGCAACAAAGAAGGACTTATTAATGGCATGCAGGTTCAAGGTACAGTTGTTATTGGAGATGAAAAATCACTTGCTGTTCCCACAGATTGTATTGTAAGTGCAGAAGGTAAAGATTACATTTTCATATTAAAGGAAGACCATAAAGCACATGGATCAGAACCAAAAGAAGCTGATACCCATAGTCACGAAGATCATGCGGACCACAACCATGGAGAAGTAGGTAACGAATATGAAAGAGTTCCGGTTGTTAAAGGAGTTTCCTCAAGAGGATATACCGCAATTACTCCTATAAAAGAATTAGATGAACATACGAAGATTGTTCAAAAAGGGGCATTCTTTTTATTAGCCAAAATGACTAATTCCGGAGAACATTCGCATTAATCAATGACAAGGTCCAAGTTTTATTGCATAAAAAAAGCCGTTATGAAAATAACGGCTTTTTTATTATCAGGCCTCTAATTTCAGCGTTAAAACAACACCGCTAAACGATACGCCATCCCAGCCACTAATCATAAATTGACGTATGTTTGATGATTATCACCATCAGGATCATTTAAAACAGCCTCATAATGTTCCGCAAATAGGGCAAGAGTCTGATCTTTATCTAAATTGTTTAAACTAGCAAAAGCAAGAATCTTTGCACTGCCTTGATTTTCCGTCTCTTGATTTACTTGATTTCCATTCGTAAATGCAGTAGGGGTGTGCTCATAACGAGCTGCTATGTAGTTCAAAACATCTGAAAAAATAATTTCTTTATTCGCCAGTTTTGCCAAAAGTTCGTGTGCCATTTTGATACAGTATTTAATTTACACACGCAAAATAATAAATTTATTGCTCTTTATTGAGTAACAATTGAATTGAAATATCAATATCTTCATCAATCAAGAGACTATTGGCCTCTAAAACTGAATTATATTTCATATCAAATTCCCATCGGCTCACTTTTCCGGTCACCTCAAATGAAATTTTTTCCTGACCTTGTGGATCAATTATTTTACCATTATATTCCACTTGTAGCTCCACCAATTTTGTATGACCATGCATGGTTAAATGGCCTTCCAATCTAAATTTCTCACCCTTAATCTTTTTAAAACTAGTGGATTTAAATGAGATTGTCGGGTATTGTGCTGTATCAAAGAAATCAGCACTTTTCAAATGTTTATCTCTTTCTTCCACATTTGTATTGATACTGTTTGCATCAATATTAAATTGTATAGAGGCTTCTTTAAAATGCTCACCCCATTCAGCGAAACCGTTAAAAGTGTTAAAACTTCCTCTAATAGAGGCTATTACCAAATAAGTAATACGAAATTGTACCGAGGAGTGGGCAGAGTCTATAATCCATTTTGATTTTTTCATACGATTTACACATTTACAGATACATTGATGATCTAATTTACAAAATAAAAGCATGATATTCAATAGCATATAACGGTATTTTCAAAAGATTCTGAAGATTATAAATTGTACTGTAGTAGCTTGATATAGCGCAGTAATAATTTGTTAAAAAACACCTAGATGAACTTAAATACGATGTTGCGAAATAGTCATTTTTGGTAAACAAATTTTAGATATAAATGTATGCAGGGGATGATCATATAATTTCTATTTAACATAATATAAATTATATGACTTATTAATATGCTCATTTACAAGGGTTCCATATAATGGCGGTAGTTTCATTTATACATGGAAATATTTTATTTATAAGATTTTGTTCATGTGATATAACCACCAAAGGCTTATTGTGCTAAAGAATCAATCAATATTGATCTGTATGACTTAATCAAAATACCACCTGCATATTACTGTTGATCTTATGTGGCTAACTTCAATACAATTCAAACCAGATGAACTCTAAATAAAACTGTTCACAAATTTCCTGAAAAACAACGAAATTATATTCTAAAAAACCATCTCTGAGATTTTGATTATCTGGACAATTGTCCGTTCATTTTTTTTATTGAAATCTCAGCGATTAGGAATTTTGATAAAATACAGCTGCATCAAATATTAAGACAATGTTTTTCTTTTGTAATATTTATGTGGTTGTTCCAGCATAACTATTTGATTTTATATATTTGTTTTTTATGTGGATTAAAATATTTCACTTCTTGGCATTATTTGGTTACTTGAACATCCTTTTTTATCAGGCTGGCGTCAATACCAATACGCGTGAATCAAATATTTCCACACAATATTTTACAGGAGATTCATTACTTGAATTTGTTCTTGACGATGTGTTGGATATTCCCATTGAAGTTCCTGAAAAAGATTCTGAAGTTCAGTTTGACGATTATCGTATTTTCAATTTTAATCCTCAGATTTTATCCGTTTTTATTTTCGTTCTGGGACTTGTTTATTCTGCATTATCAATTTTAAAACAGAAAAAGCACCCGCTTTACAGTAAGAAAAATGCCTGCTTATCAGGTTACTATCAGTATCTCTACCGATACAGTTTATTCTAGTTTACCCCCTGCCCTATTTTTTAATTTTAAATTAGATTTTAAGAGTCTAATTTTCTAATAATCAATATTTTATATTGATTTATTCTATTCGTTAACATTTTATTTTTTATATGAAAACACGTTCCATGTCTTGGTATGCATTGTCATGCCTAGCGATTTTATCTGCCTGCACAGCCAAAAGCAATGATAAACAGGTAAGTACAGCTCCTAAAAAAGTACCTGTATCCAATTTAGTTGTTATGGATACCACAATTTACAAAGACTATATTGCTGATATACAATCAGTCAAAAATATTGAACTTCGATCACGTTTAAGTGGCTTTTTAGAACACATCTATGTGGATGAAGGTGCCGCAGTAAAGAAAGGTCAAGTATTGTTCAGACTCAGTGATGAAGAATATAAAGCCGATTATGCGCGCGCAAAAGCTAACTTTAATGCAGCACTTACAGATGTCAAAAAAGTGGTTCTTGAGTTAGAACGTACAAAAGATCTAGCCGCGAAAAACATCGTAAGTAAAACAGAAGTCGAATTACTTAAATTACAATATACAGCTGCGGAGTCAAAGGTCGAAGAAGCAAGATCGATCATGCAACAAGCTAAAACGCAGTTGAATTTCACATTAGTACGTGCTCCTTTTGATGGTAAGATTGATCGTATTCCCCTAAAAGAAGGATCACTCTTAGAGCAAGGTTCTTTACTAACGACTGTTTCCTCACTTAACGAAGTAAATGTATACTTTGACATTTCCGAAAATGAGTACTTAAGTATTGTATCTGACTCATCGTTTAACAAAGACTCTTTTAACAAAGATGTAAAACTGATCCTCGCTGACGGTAATCCGTACCCATATCCTGGAAAGGCATCCATTGTTGAGAGTGAATTTGAGAAGAACACAGGATCAATATCTTTACGGGCTAGGTTTTCAAATCCGCAGGGCATGTTAAAGCATGGTGCTTCAGGTAAAATCTCTGTTCCAATACAGACCGGCGACACCAAATTTGTACATCAAAAATCTGTTTTTGAAATTCAGGATAAAACTTACGTCTATATCTTAAATAAAGATAAAACTGTTTCGATGAAATCTTTTGAAGCTGGCCAACGTGTCGGGCATTACTATATCGTGAATGGAGGTTTGTCTGATACAGATCAGATCGTATACGAAGGTGTACAATCCTTGAAGGATGGTATGAAGGTGGAAGTAATCCCTGTTAAGTTATAAAAACTTTGTTTTAAAAATATTTTATGTTTGATGTTTATATAAAAAGGCCTATCCTATCGTTGGTAATTTCATTATTTATAACGTTACTAGGATTATTGGCCTTATTTACACTACCTGTTACCCAGTTTCCAGATATTGTCCCTCCATCGGTCGTTGTTACCGCAAATTACACAGGAGCAAATGCGGAAGTCAGTACCAATGCTGTTGCCATTCCGCTGGAACGTGCGATCAATGGTGTTGCAGGTATGACCTCGATGAATACCGTTTCCACTAACAATGGAACAACACTCATTCAAGTCGTTTTTAAAGTTGGAATTGATCCCGATATTGCCGCAGTAAATGTGCAGAATCGGGTAACAACAGTATTAGATGAGCTTCCCGAGGAAGTGACACGCGCAGGTGTTACCACAGAAAAAGAGGTAAACAGTATGTTGATGTATCTCAATCTGTATACTGAAGATGAAACTGCTGATGAACGCTTTATTTACAATTTTACAGATATCAATGTTTTAAAGGAACTGAAGCGTATTGAAGGCGTTGGTTTTGCTCAGATTATGGGTATGCGTGATTACGCGATGCGTGTTTGGGTTAAACCTGATCGGTTAGCGGCTTACAACATCTCAACCGACGAACTAATTGCTTCCCTTCGTAAACAAAATATCGAAGCTGCCCCTGGTCAAACGGGTATAAGCTCGGATAAAATGGTCAATATGCAACAGTATGTACTTCGTTATCCGGGAAAATTCTCGGAACCGGAAGAATATGCCAATGTACCTATTCGGGCAAATGCAGATGGTTCTATTATCCGTATAAAAGACGTTGCTGAGATCGAATTCGGCTCATTAGATTACGAAATGGTTTCTAAAACTGACGGTAGACCTTCGGCTTCCATCATGTTAAAGCAATTGCCAGGATCCAATGCACAAGATGTTATCAAACGTGTTAAAGATAGAATGGCGGAATTACAAAAAGCCACATTCCCGGCAGGTATGAAATATACAATGGGTTATGATGTTTCCCGCTTTTTAGATGCATCGATATCCAGTGTTATCAAAACCCTGCTTGAGGCATTCTTATTGGTGTTTATTGTCGTATTTATATTCTTACAGAATTTTAGAGCTACATTGATCCCGATCTTAGCTGTTCCGGTGAGTTTGATCGGTTCACTGTTCTGTATGCAGATGCTCGGATTCTCAATCAACTTATTGACACTATTTGCACTCGTATTAGCGATCGGAATTGTAATTGACAATGGTATTGTCGTCGTCGAGGCCGTATTTGCCAAAATGGAAGAGGAAAATCTTCCACCTATGGAAGCTACTTTAGCGGCAATGAAAGAAGTGGGTACTGCTGTAATTGCGATCACTTTGGTCATGTCAGCCGTATTTATACCCGTGGCCTTCCTTGATGGACCCGTCGGTATTTTTTATCGACAGTTTTCGCTCACATTGGCCTCAGCTATTATTATCTCCGGTATTAATGCCCTGACACTAACACCCGCACTTTGTGCGATCATGTTAAAAAATCCGCACGATCAGAAAGAGAAAAATAACTGGATGACACGTTTCTTTAAAAAATTCAATCAAGCTTACGACAAATTAGCTGGAAAATACCGTGGATTTTTATCGAAAACCGTAAGCCGTCGCGGACTTACAGTACTTGTTCTGGTATTATCTTTTGTAGCAACTTGGGGAACAAGTGCGATCCTACCATCCGGTTTTATTCCTACGGAAGATCAAGGTATGGTCTATGTCAGTGTCACAACACCTCCAGGAGCCACAGTTGATAGAACAGAGAAAGCGTTAGATGAAGTAGATCGTATATCAAGAAGTTTAGAGTCCGTAGAAACGGTATCAACTCTTGCCGGATATAGTATTTTGACAGAAGTATCAGGTTCATCCTACGGTATGGGAATGATCAATTTAAAAGCTTGGGAAGACCGTGCGCAGACAGTTGATGATGTGATGAATGAACTCAAAGAAAAAACAGCACATATCGCAGATGCACAGATCGAGTTCTTCCCTCCGCCTACCGTTCCCGGTTTTGGTAATGCCGCAGGTTTTGAGGTTCGTTTACTGGATAAAACAGGAACTGAAGATCTCAATAAAACGGCTGTTGTATTGGAAGAATTCATGAATAAACTAAACGCCAGCGAAGCTATAGAAAGCGTTTCTTCAGGATTTGACGTTAACTTTCCGCAGTATATGTTGGAAATTGACTACGATTTAGCGGCCAAGAAAGGAATATCTGTTGATAATGCGATGAATACATTGCAAACACTTATGGGTAGCTTCTACGCCACCAATTTCATTCGTTATGGACAGATGTATAAAGTAATGGTGCAAGCAGACGCACATTATCGGAAACAGCCCGAAGATGTTTTAAATCTTTTTGTGAAAACCGATAATGGCGAAATGGTTCCTTACTCAGCCTTTATTACGATGAAGCGCGTGTTTGGACCGGAACAGATTACACGCTATAACATGTTTACAAGCGCCATGATCAATGGGCAGCCGGCATCTGGATTCAGTACCGGACAAGCAATTGAAACCATTCAGGAGATTGCGAAGAGCTTACCGCAAGGCTATAGTATTGAATGGTCAGGTATGACTAAAGAGCAGATTGTTTCTGGCGATCAGACTATTTACATTTTCGCCTTAGTACTATTGTTTGTTTACTTACTATTGGCGGCGCAGTATGAAAGTTTCTTCTTGCCCTTACCTGTTATCTTATGTATTCCCGCCGGTATGTTCGGAGCGTTTCTATTCTTAAAGTTATTGGGATTAGAAAACAACATTTATGCACAGGTGGCACTCGTCATGCTGATTGGGCTTTTAGGGAAAAATGCGATTTTGATTGTCGAATATGCAGTACTCAAAAACAAACAGGGCATGTCCATTGTGGAGGCTGCGATCGACGGTGCTATAGCACGTCTAAGACCAATTTTAATGACATCATTTGCCTTTGTGGCGGGACTTATTCCATTGATGTTCTCCTCTGGAGCAAGTGCTATCGGTAACAGAACAATTGGTACCGCCTCCGTTGGAGGTATGTTGATCGGAACCATAATCGGTGTTTTGATTATACCTGCATTTTATGTTCTCTGTTCAAAAAGAACAACAAAAGTTAAGAAGAAGAAATTAGCAACAGTAGTTTCTGTTGTGCTTGCTGTTATTTTAATATCGAGCTGTTCTGTTCCTAAAAAGCTGACACCAATGCAAGCGACAGCATTGCCCGAAAAATTTTCGCCGGCAAATGTGCAAACCGATAGTTCGATAGGTCAGATTTCTTGGAGAAAAGTATTTGAAGATAAAAAACTGATTGCCCTTGTGGATTCAGCATTACTGTATAACTATGATTTACAAATGGCGATAAAGCGTATTGAGATTGCTCAAGCAAGCTTCAAACAGAAAAAAGCTGCGCTATTTCCAAAAGTAAATGCTGAAGTTGGCGCAGGTTTGACAAAGTATGGCTTTTATACCGAAGAAGGAATTGGTAACTACGATAGTAACTTTTCAGAAAACTTAAAATCAGACGAAAAGATTCCATCACCTGCTATTCCAGATTATTTTGTAGGACTGCGCAGTTCTTGGGAAATCGATGTATGGGGCAAATTAAAAAATCTGAGACAGTCATCGTACGAGAATTATCTAGCACAGCTTGAAGCAAAGCAATTGATTGCGACCGAATTGGTGACCAATATTGGTTCTGCCTACTATCAGCTCATCAGTCTGGATAATCAGTTAGCAGTCTTTGAAAGAAATCTAAAACTGCAGGAAAAAGCCTTAGCTATTATTGAAGTACAAAAAGAAGCGGGTCGAGCGACCGAATTAGCTGTTCAGCAGTTTAAAGCTATTCTAGCAAACTCCAAGTCAGATCGTGCTAAGACGAAGCAAGAAATCAGTATTCTCGAAAATCACATCAATTTCCTTATTGGACGTGTGAATCAGCCTATTGAACGTACTGCAATTCAGCTGGAAGAAGTACATCTGTTTGATAAATTGGCTTCTGGAGATCCCGCATTAATGCTTGCACTGAGACCAGATATCCGCGAAGCCTCTCATCAGATGGTTTCGGCCATGCATGAAGTTCATGCTGCGAAAGCTGCTTTTTTACCCGCAGTAGTCTTATCTCCTTTTATCGGCTTAAATTCATTTAGCTTCGATAAACTGATTGACATCAATAAATCGGCAACTTACGGTTTATTCGGTGGCATTACAGCTCCGATTTTTAATCAAAGAGAATTAAAGACGCAGTATGAACAGTACAAAGGAAATTATGGTATTTCATTCTTGAATTACGAGAAGATTGTTTTACAGGCTTATAACGAAGTATCCAATGCCTTGCTGACAGAAGATCATATTATTGAACGCTTTCAGCACAAAAATGAACAAGTCGTTGCCTTAGAATCATCCGTAAATTCCGCTCATGATTTATTTTTGGCAGGCCGTATCAATTACTTAGAGATCATCACCAGTCAAAGAGAATCCCTTGCTGCTCAAATTGAGCAGGTCAATATTCTAGAAGAAAAGATCTTAAATCAATTAGTGTTATACAAAGCCTTAGGTGGAGGTTGGAAATAAGAATAAAAAAATGTTAATGATAAAAGGGTGGCCAATAAGACCACCCTTTTTCATGTTAATTAAAAAGTAATTTACTTGACTTTCTATCCCCCTCGCCTGCTAAGCAACGCTTTCAATCATAACAGCCGCAACTGTTAAGTTAGTGCGCGGGTCAATGATAATGCCCCTGCCGGTTGCCTGGTGATCCTGGTAAAGATCAAACGAGATATCTTCAGCGGCCTTAATCTGTACACGGCCTATATCATTAAGAGCTATCCCTTCACCATACTTATATTCCTGGTTGTTGATATCCACTTTATGAATGATTTCATTTATTTTCACTTTTGTCGTTCTACCGAAATTCTGAAACAAATAAATCTGATTCGTATCCAGAGCCTTGTTGTCAAACCAGCAGATATTCGCTTCAAAATTACGTTCCACTAGACCCGAATTTTGAGCCGTTACAATGGTATCACCACGGCTGATATCAACATGATCTGCAAGATGGACAATAACCGATTGGCCATCTTCCGCTTCCTGCAAATCTACTCCAGCCAGTTCAATACTTTTGATGCTACTTTTAATAGAAGAAGGTAAAATTAGCACATCATCTCCTACTTTTAGACCATGACCAACAACACGTCCAGCATATCCCCTGTAGTCATGTAACTCCTCGGTCTGTGGCCTTACCACCCATTGCACCGGTAAACGCCAAGCTTGCTGATCTGCCTCTTTAAATTCTATCGTCTCGAGATAAGACAATAAAGAAGGTCCCTCATACCAAGTCAAATGTTCCGAAGGATGCACAATATTGTCACCTTTTAGTGCAGAAACCGGCATAAAATCAACATCAGTCAATTTTAAACGTTCCGCTAAGGTCTGATAATCAGCTTTAATGTTTTCAAACACTTCCTGGCTATAATCCACCATATCCATTTTATTGATACACACTAAAACTTTTTTAAGTTCAAGTAGTTTTGCTAAAAAAGAATGACGTTTCGTTTGCTCAATAACCCCTTTACGCGCATCGACCAATATAATGATGAGATCAGAGTTAGAAGCCCCTGTTATCATATTGCGTGTGTACTGTATGTGTCCCGGTGCATCAGCAATGATAAATTTGCGTTGCTCTGTTTGAAAGTATTTATAAGCAACATCGATCGTAATTCCCTGTTCACGTTCAGCTTTCAATCCGTCGGTCAAAATTGCTAGATCCACAGTCCCATCATTATTTTTGCGGTTAGCCTTTTTTATCGCTTCCAGTTGATCGTCCAGTATCGAATCTGTATCATATAATAAACGGCCGATCAATGTGCTTTTACCATCATCAACAGAACCAGCCGTTATAAATTTTAAAATTTTCATTTTCTAGATTTTTGTATTAGTCACCAAACCTTATTGCATTGCTCCTTAGAAGTATCCCTGTTTTTTCGGTCTTCCATTGCCGCTTCAGAAACTTTATCATCCATTCGGGCACCACGCTCACTTACTGTAGAGGCTTTTATTTCGGCAATGATATCATCTAAGGCAGTAGCCTGCGAGTCCACAGCTGCAGTACAGGTCATATCACCGACTGTTCTAAATCGGACCGATTTGTTTCCACAACATCCTCTTCATCGATGTTTAAGAAAGACGCAGCTGCCATTAATTGGCCATTCCGGGTGATCACTTCACGCTCGTGACTAAAGTAAATACTTGGAAGTTTAATATTCTCCCGTTTGATGTAATTCCAAACATCCAGTTCCGTCCAGTTTGATATTGGAAATACGCGGACATTTTCGCCCTTATTGATTTTTCCGTTAAAGATATTCCATAATTCAGGACGTTGGCGCTTCGGATCCCACTGTCCAAATTCATCACGAACAGAGAATACACGTTCTTTAGCCCTTGCTTTCTCCTCATCACGACGTGCCCCGCCAATACAGGCGTCAAAACCATTTTCAGCAATTGTATCCAGTAAAGTCACCGTCTGTAAAGCATTTCTGCTGGCATTTTTTCCCTTTTGCTCAACAACTTTACCAGCATCGATACTATCTTGCACATGTCCTACGATCAGTTTTTCACCGATCTGTTCTACTAACCAATCGCGGTATGCAATGGTTTCCGGAAAATTGTGACCTGTATCAATATGCACCAGTGGAAAAGGAAATTTACCCGGTCTAAATGCTTTTAATGCCAAATGAACCAAAGTAATAGAATCTTTTCCACCAGAAAATAAGAGCGCAGGATTTTCAAATTGCCCGGCCACTTCACGTAATATATAGATTGATTCTGCTTCTAGTTGATCTAAATAATCCATTTAATCTTGCTTTATTTTGTTGTCACATGTAATCCACACTCTTTTTTACTCTGATCTTCCCACCACCATCGGCCGGCGCGAAAATCTTCACCCTCCTGAACAGCCCGGGTACAGGGCTCACATCCGATGCTCGGAAAGCCCTTATCGTGCAGTATATTGTAAGGTATACGCTCGCTTTTAATATAATTGGTAACCATCTCAAAAGTCCAGTCAAATAGCGGATGAATTTTGATAATATTATTCCCCTCATCATACTCGATATACTCCATATCGTGACGATTCGCCGATTGCTCCGCTCTAATTCCTGTTATCCAAATTTTGGCACCTCGCAAAGCCCGCTGTAAAGGCTCTATTTTGCGTATGTAGCAACAAGATTTTCTATTTTCAACAGACTCATAAAATGAGTTCGGCCCCTTTTCAGAAACAAATTCCTGAACCTTTTCGGTATTCGGGTAGTACGTATCAATTTTTAGCGCATAGCGCTCAGCAGTTCTGCTCCATAACGAATAAGTCTCCTTAAAAAGTCTTCCCGTATCCAAAGTAAAAACCCTGATATTCACTTTGCTCTTTCCTATCCAATCTGTAATAATCTGATCTTCGATACCGAAAGATGTCGAAAATACAACCTGATCAGGATATTGTTCAGTAATAACCTGAAGCAGATCCGCTCCCTGTTTTCCTGATAAAAGTTCTTTAATTCCACTAATTTCCATCTCTCTCAATTAATGATTTTGTATGTTTATTCAGCGCCGTGACTTTTGACTGAAAATCACCTTTTAATTGATTCCGCAACTGGCTCATCAATTCCAATGTTTCATCAATCTCCTCAGGAAGCATTTCCTGTAAAACTCCTTTACTCTTTTTGCAATTGACGGGGATTTACCGTTCGTTGAAATCGCAATTTTCAAATTACCTTTTTTAACGATCGATCCGAGATAGAAGTCACATAGTTCCGGTTTATCTGCCGCATTTAGCAAAATATGTTTTGAACTCGCTAACGCTCTTATTTGATCATTAAGTTCATGATTGTTTGTTGCCAGCATCACGAGATGTTTTTCATCAAGATCCGATTCCACAAAATCACGCTCTTCAAAAACGATATGCTTATATTGCGTCATGATGATTTTAAATTCATGACATATTTTAGTCGCAATTACTGTTATATGCGCTTTATCATTATTCTGAATGATTGCTTGAAATTTCTCTAACCCGATCGGTCCACCTCCGACTAATAGCATGTGAATCTGATCTGGCTTGACAAAAATTGGAAATAGCGTATTCATTTAAACAGTTGCGTATTTTTCAATAATATGTTTAAAATTCGGATGCTTAGAAACAACTTCGCCCAAAACAATAATAGCCGGTACACCAATGCGTTTTTCCTGAGTTTCGTCCAGTATGTCGTCAATCGTACCGATAATAATTTTTTCATTTGGCATAGAGCATTTTGAATCAATGCAATAGGCAGATTTTCTTTACCATGCTGTTTGTATAATGCGACTATTTCTGTTAGCTTACCAAATCCCATCAGCACGACTACTGTTGCATTTGTTTTAACAGCTGCATACAAGTCCTCTGAAAGTTTCCCTTCAGTTGTAGAGCCAGTTATCACCCAAAAACTTTCACTGATGCCGCGATAAGTTAAAGGAATCTTTTGGAGGCCCGTTAATCCGATACTAGAGGAAATACCCGGTATAACCGCTGTTTCGATATCATATTGATTAATAAAATCAAGTTCTTCACCACCACGTCCAAATACAAATGGATCTCCGCCTTTTAATCGCACCACATGACCATGAGTCAGCGCATAATCGACCAGTAACTGGTTGATCTGATCCTGTGAAGTAGAAAGCTGTTCCGCTCTTTTCCCAACATATACCTTCGTGCAGTTTGCACTGGCAAAATCCAATAAACTCTCATCCACTAAAGCATCGTATAAAATTACATCCGCTGCCTTTATCGCTTTTATACCTTTTAAGCTGATCAATTCAGGATCACCAGGACCCGCTCCGACCAAAGTTACTTTTGGTTTAATATTCATCTTCTATCCTCCTCATTAATTAACTTTCACCGCATTTCTATACTCATACACAGCGTTAAAGAATGTATTCAAGCTCTCAAGGTAGTTTTCAGCAAACTCTGGAGTAGGCTCATTCTTATTTATTTGCAAAACCAGTTCTGGGAACGTAGTTCCAATTCAAAAATATGTTGTTCCACAAATTGCGCTTGGAACTCCTGGATCACAGCATGCTGTGAACTCACATTAACACCTTTATCCAATAATAATGCTTTAGCACAACCTATAAAAGTACTGTAGGCATGATAAATAGCATCCGCATACTTTTCTCCTCAAGAGCAGAAACCGCCCAAGCTCTTTTTTCTTCAGCTTCAAAGATCAAAGTAGCAACAAGGTCAATCATGACTCCCGCACACTCACCCACACCGATCGCTGTTTCAAAAGTCTCCTGATGACCCCAATCAATATATTCATCATCAGATAGTGTTGTTAGATCAGCCAGAGGTTTCAATAAGGTGTAGAAATAGTTTTTAGTCTGACGGTCATAATAAGCATGAAAATTTTCACCTTCCTGAACATTCTTTTTATAATCCGTTAAAACCAGGTCAACCACGTGCAGCACTCTTTTGGTAGGTACTTTGATAATTCTTTCGGCCACACGACCTACACCATCACCAACAGTACCACCACCGATCATGACCTGTGCAGCAGGAACGACTTTACCGTTTGCTTTTACAGAACTTCCATGAAAACCCAGATGCGCCAATCCATGCTGTCCACAAGAGTTCATACAGCCTGAAATTTTGATCTTCAGTTCACGGTTGTAAACAAAATCTGCGTAAAAATCACGAATGTATGACTCAATAACCCGTGCCATCTCTGTACTGTTTGAAATACCCAGATTACATGTATCCGTACCTGGGCAGGTCGTCACATCAGACGTACTTTCAAATCCAGGAGAAGCCAACTCAAGCTTCGTCAATAATTTAAAAATATGAGAAAGCGTTTTCTCGGTAGCATATTTAAGCAACAATCCCTGATTCTGAGTGAAACGAATTTCATCGGCAACCAGACCTTCCAGTCCAGCAACCAAAACTCGTGCTTTTTCAGTTGGAAGATCGCCCGTAGATATTTTAGCAAATACACCATAAAAACCTTGCTGCTTTTGCTCAAAAGTATTTGTTGACTTCCAGATCAGGTAATCCGGATCTAAATCCAAAGATAAACTTTCCACGGCATCCGTATCCGGTGGAGTCGGTTGCGTGATCGTATCGCGGTTGATCTGAAAAGATTTTACATGATTAGCAACGCGTTCTTCAGCAATTAATCTTAACACTTCATCAATACCCAATTTTTGGATCAAATATTTAAAGCGTGCTTTATTTCTATTATTACGCTCGCCATAGCGGTCAAATACACGTAAAGAAGACTCAACAAACGGAATCAACTGATCTTCATGTAAAAATTCATGTACCAAGTGCGCTAGAAAAGGTTGAGAACCCAATCCACCACCTAACAGAACTTTAAAACCACGTTCTTCTTTACCATCAATAAGCTGTATTTTAGGAATAAAGCCAAGATCATGGATATATGAAAAAGCAGTATCATCATCTGATGAAGAAAATGACATCTTAAATTTACGACCCATTTCCGCACAGATCGGGTTTCTTAAACAAAATTCGAAAACGGCCTGCGCATACGGAGAAACATCAAAAGGTTCTTGTGGATCTATTCCGGCTGTAGGTGATGCCGTTACGTTACGCACAGTATTACCACAGGCTTCACGTAAAGTAATATCATCCTCTGCCAATTTGGCCCATAACTCTGGTGTGCGATCTAGACTAACAAAGTGTATCTGAATATCCTGACGGGTCGTGATATGCAGATTGCGAATCGCATATTCATCCGATACATCAGATATTTTAATCACTTGTTTGAAAGTTGCTTTTCCAAAAGGTAATTTAATACGCACCATTTGCACTCCAGGTTGACGTTGACCGTAAACCCCTCTTGCAAGGCGCAATGAACGAAATTTTTCATCCGTAATTTTCCCTTCCTGAAAAAGTCTAATTTTCTTTTCTAAATCAATAATCTCTTGCTCAACCACAGGGTTTTCAAGCTCTGTACGGAAACTTTGCATATGCTGAAATTCTATTTATTGGTCTGTATTCTCTTCTATTTGGATCAAAAGTAGAAAAAAAACTATATAATCTATTAAATTAATATATATTTGTCAAAAATATTATTGTAGACCAATCCTATAGAGATAGATAAAATGAAAAAAAACAACCGTAATATACTTATATTAAGCTTATTGTTGTTACTTACGAATAACGCGTGTGCTCCTAAAATAGAGAATGGCTATACAAAAGAAAGAGGATTTGAAGGTAATATTTCCTTATCTGGAGCGTTTGCACTCTATCCTTTAGTAGTCTTATGGAGTGAAGAGTTTAAAAAGGAACATCCACATGTGCGTTTTAATATTTCAGCTGGCGGAGCAGGCAAAGGAATTGCAGATGCATTGACCGGTATGGTCGACATCGGACTTATTTCCCGCGATCTTCATCCACAGGAAATAGCAAAAGGCGCCTTTCCTATCCATGTTGCTAAAGATGCTGTGATCTGTACCATTAATGCTGAAAATCCAAATTATACCTTACTTAAAGAACGTGGTTTGACCCATGCGGAACTCAAAAATATCTTTATCAATAAAAAATATAAAACCTGGAACGAGATCGACGCGCGATTTTCAAAAGATCCGGTGATCGTGTACACACGTGCTGATGCCGCCGGTGCCGCCGAAACTTGGGCCAATTTCTTTAAAAGTAAGCAGGAGGATTTAAAAGGCGTGGGAATCTTTGGTGATCCAGGAATTGCACAGGCAATTAAAGACGATAAAAATGCCATAGGATTTAACAACATCAATTACGTCTATGACTTAAAAACAAAAAAAGTAATGGATAAAATTGATGTCTTGCCAATCGATCTAAATGCAGATGGCAGATCAGTGAAAACGAAGATTTTTATAGTACCATAGATGATTTAACGGATGCTGTCAGTAACAACCATTACCCTAGCCCACCAGCCAGAGATCTTTCGTTTATCACAAAAGGGAAGCCTGATAATTTGCTCGTTAAAGAATTCATTTCATTTGTGCTAAAGAAAAAATCGCAGAGTTATTTATTGGAAAATGGATATGTGCCATTAACAGAGTCGTTAATTAATAAAGAACTGATTAAACTGTAATATGCTAAAAACAAGGTTATTAAAAAATGCAATCGCAAAACAGGTCAGTTTTGTTTTGTTGCTCATTTCACTTTCAGTGGTCATTATAATCGGTATCGGACTGACTTTTAAATCAGTACCCTTATTTGAATCGTTTAACATTCTTGAACTATTGACAAATCATGTGTGGGCACCTATGAAAGGAAGTTTTGGTTTCCTACCCTTTATTATGGGCACACTCAGTGTCACATTGGTTGCGCTATTGATTTCATGCCCACTTTGTATCTTAACCTCTATTTACTTAACAGAGTATGCGTCAGACACCTTGAAAAATGTCATATTACCGCTTATCAATGTTCTGGCAGCCATTCCTCCTGTGTTATACGGGGTTTGGGGTGTATTATTTATCGTACCTGCAATACAATCTTATATTGCGCCCATTTTTGCGGTTTCTACTTCGGGTTACACTGTTTTAGCTGGAGGAATCGTACTCGCAGTGATGATTTTCCCGATCATGATCAGTATTATGGTCGAGGTTTTAAAAACGGTACCGGCAGAACTTAAAGCAGCATCATTGTCTTTGGGCGCTACCAAATGGGAAACTGCCCAAAAAGTCATACTTAGAAGAGCAAAACCTGGTATAATAGCCGCAATTGTATTGGCGATCTCCAGAGCATTCGGCGAAACAATTGCAGTTTTGATGGTCTGCGGTAATGTTCCTAAAATACCGACATCCATATTTGATGCTGGTTATCCTATTCCCGCACTCATTGCAAACAATTTTGGGGAAATGATGTCAATACCATTATACGATTCGGCACTGATGTTTTCAGCCTTACTCCTTTTTGTTATTATTTTCGGATTCAATCTCATTTCACGCATCATATTAAACAGATTGGAGGGCAAGCATAATGGATAATCTTAAAACAAGACTTTTTAAAGAGAAGTTGCAAAAGGTTTTATGCATCTTTCCGGAATGTTGGTCACCGGTTCACTTTTTTTATAATCGGCACCATCCTATATAAAGGGTTACCTTATCTATCTTGGGAAATGGTGAGTCAATTACCAAAGGGCGGCTTTTACATGGGTAAAGAAGGTGGTATTTTAAATGCGATATTAGGATCTCTTTACCTTGCAGGTGTAGCAACTATATTGGCAACCTTAATCGGTGTGCCGATCGCCTTATATTTAAATATATACATCAAAACATCATCGAGACTAGCGCAGTACTCGAAATTAATGTTTGATATCCTGTACGGAATTCCTTCTATCGTATACGGAGCTGTAGGATTTACCATTATGGTTTATTTTGGCATCCGCGCATCCCTTTTAGGTGGAATTATTACCATTACACTGCTAACAATACCAATTGTGGTGCGAACAATCGATGAAATCATCAAAACAGTTCCCACAGACTTAAAACATGTTACTTTATCTTTAGGTGCGACCAAATGGGAAGTCGCAAAAGTTTTTATTTTACACATTAAACAAGGAATATTTACAGCAATCTTACTTGCATTTGGAAGATCTATCGGAGATGTTGCCGGAGTTTTGTTAACAACAGGATTTAGCGACAATTTACCCCGTTATATTGACGAACCCGCCGCAACATTGCCATTAGCGATCTTCTTCCAGTTGAGCAGTCCTATTCCAGAAGTTCAAGGCCGTGCTTACGCATCAGCACTTATCTTAACTTTTATTATTCTAATTATTGTCATATGCACGCACATCCTATCATCGAAACAGAACAAACACAAATTGTAAGACCGGCTATTCAACCGCATATTCAGATACAGGATTTGAATATTCAAATTGACGGTCATCATATTTTGAAAAACATCAATTTGTCATTGCCGAATAACAGCATTACCTCGATCATCGGTCCTTCTGGTTGTGGGAAAACGACGTTACTGAAAACCTTAAACCGACTTATTGATGATACGAAAGGAGTTCAGGTTTCAGGCTCTGTATTTGTCAATGGCGAAGATATATATGCCCCAAATGCCGAAGTAACACATATTCGAAAAAAAATGGGCCTACTTTCTCAAAAACCATTTCCGTTGCCGATGTCGATATATGACAATGTCGCTTATGGCCCTCGTATCCATGGGACAAGAGGAAAAAAGGAATTAAATGAGATCGTAGAAACACAGTTGAAGAATGTCGGACTTTGGGAAGAGGTGAAAGATCGGCTGGATCAATCCGCGACACGACTTTCCATTGGGCAGCAGCAGCGTCTATGCCTGGCACGTGGGCTTGCCGTCAAGCCTGAGATTATATTAGGCGATGAATCAACCTCTGCATTAGATCCAATATCGACGCAGACGATCGAAAATCTACTTATTGAACTCAAGAAAGATTATACCATTGTGTTGGTCACGCATATTCTGAGACAAGCACGCCGTGTTTCTGATTATATCATTTTTGTTTATGGCGGCGAAATTCTTGAATTTGGAAAACAGAAGAAGTACTGTTAAATCCCAAACATGAAATTACACGTCAGTATGTAAAAGGCTTTATTTCATGATAAAACGCTTTGCATGTAATTTTTAAATAAATTATTTATATTTTTATATGATATGAAACAATTCAATTTGTCTATGAAAAGTAAATTAGCCACAATCCTGATTAGTTCTTTCGCATTATATTCTTGTTCTAACGGTACTACAGGTGCTGAAACTAACAATAATACAGTAGATAGTATATATCCTGCTGTAGAAACGAATGCGGCAAATACAAAATATAAACCTGCCTTTGAAGGCCAGACCCGTATCGCCGGTGTAAAAACCACTACACCATTTGAAGGAGTTGTACTCAATACAACATTGAAGTCTCCTTGGGGAATTGCGTCTTTGCCGGACGGACGTTTACTCATTACCGAAAAAGAAGGAACCTTTAGAATAGCAACTGCTGACGGTAAAGTTTCTGAACCCATAACAGGTCTACCTAAAGTGGATACAGATGGTCAAGGTGGTTTATTGGGACTAACGATAGATCCTAATTTTGAAACAAGCCGAATGATCTATTTTGTTTTTTCTGAGCCAAGTGCTGAAGGAAACCTAACAGCTGTCGGTAAAGGAAAATTAGCCGCAGATGAGAAGACAGTTGAAAATGTCGCAGTTATTTACCGCGCTACACCAAAGTACAAAGGTAAACTACATTATGGTGGGCGTATCCTATTTGATAAATCAGGCAATTTAATTGTAAGTACGGGTGAACGTTCAGATTTAGCCACCAGACCTCAGGCACAAGATCTAAAATCAGGATTAGGCAAGATTGTTAGAATAACAACAGATGGCGCTCCAGCAGCGGGTAATCCGTTTGCAGGGAAAGCAGATGTAAGACCAGAAATTTACAGTTATGGACATAGAAATGTTCAAGGATTGGCACTTCATCCTGAAACGGGTGATTTATGGGAGACAGAATTTGGTCCTCGCGGTGGAGATGAACTAAACCGTATCGAGCCTGGCAAAAACTACGGCTGGCCAATCATTACTTACGGTTTAGAATACAGTGGTGAAAAAATTGGAGAACCTATCCAACAAAAAGAAGGATTAGAGCAACCGGTTTATTACTGGGATCCCGTATTATCACCTAGCGGTATTACATTCTATACAGGAGATGCCATTCCTGAATGGAAAAACAATCTATTCATCAGTGGACTAAGCAGTACGCATATTGCCCGTCTAGTTATTAAAGATAATAAAGTCGTAGGCGAAGAAAGGTTATTAGCAAAAGAAGGACAACGCTTCAGAGATATCACACAAGGTAAAGATGGAGCGCTTTATGCCATTACAGATTTAGGACGTCTTTACAAAATTGACAAAAAGAAATAACAATTTCGATTGTAAAAAACAGCTAAAGGTAACCAGAAAGGTTACCTTTTTTATGTATGTGTATTAATAAAAAAAGATTGTATGACAAAACACGTTCTAATCAGAATAGTCGCATTGATCATTCTTTTATTTATGGCCATTCCCATCGGTTTGTCCCAGTTAGATCCAAATAGACGTTGCGGTACAGCCGATAGCTTAGCTATAATTTTTTATATGGGAATCTTTTTGCTGCTATGGATTATCTATTTAATAGTAGAATCTGTTTTCTTATACCGTAAAAACGAAATTTCAAAATTCAGATTCAATATCATTGCCGCTCTAATTATCCCTCTTTTTATATTGATCTCTTTTTTATTTAATTTACTTGATTAAGAGAGCAATTCCATACTGTATAAGTCAAAATCTTTCGCCCAATAATCTTTTACAATCTGGTTTAAAACAAAGCCATTTTTCTGATAAAATAGATAAGTACGTTGCGAAGTACGGACAATGATGCGGTCGATCGTTTTCAGCTCTTTTAAAATTGCTATACGGTGTTCCAGCAACTTTTTGCCATATCCCTTACCCTGTTCTGCAGGAAGGACCATATCCCAACAGATTACAGCCCTATGCTCTTCCAGCTCTACGGTAATGCCACTGCATGCCACCACTCTATTGTCTACCTCAAGAACAAAAAACTGCTGCATCTCAAAATCCAGATAATACTTCAAATCCTCTTTTTCATCCTGAGCAAAGTAAGCTGGAATATTTTCTTGCATAATATTGAGTACGACATCCCGATCCCGTAGCTCATAAGCCCTAATTAAAACCATATCGCCATTATTTTTGGAACAAAAATGAACATTGCTATAACCACAGAAACGATCGCTGCTGTTAATACTGCGGCAGCTGCTAGATCTTTCGCTTTTTTTACAAAATCATTCTTTTCCTGACAAACCAGATCCGCAAGATTTTCAATAGCGGAATTAATTATTTCAAGCGCAAAAACAGCACCAATACAGAGTAAGATGATCATCCATTCAATCGCAGCGATATCAAAGTAAATTCCAGCAACAATGGTCACAATAGTTGCCGCTACATGAATGCGCGCATTATGTTCTTCTATCAACAGTATTTTGAAACCATTGAATGCATATGCAAAACTTTTTATTCGATCCTGTAGCGAGAATTGTTGATTTTTCATGTAATATATGCTGTAAAAGCAAAAGCCGTTTCTTAATATAATAAAGAAACGGCTTTTATTTGATTATTTTAAATTAAATCAGATGAAATATATCATCAACACCTAATATTTTCTTTGCCGTAAACCCTTCAGCATATTTTACCTGTATCGATCTACCAAATTCTCGCGCCCTTGCAGCTGTAGATTCCATAAAATCGGGATTCGAAATATAGGTTTGCGGTTCGTCGAGATTCGTTTCTTCGCCTGTATAAAACTGTGTTTTATACGCTAATATTGATTTTTCCTTAATCGAATAATAATCCGTAATATCCAGTACAATATCAGGTTTAATATAATAATCCTGAATCATCTGCAGCACCAATCTAGGACGGTGAGCTTCTTGTAAAATTCCGTCTGCTATCGTTTCTATTTTCCTTAGACCTGCCAAAAGCATGCTTCATTCACCATGTGACCTGCTCTACCATGATCAGGATGGCGGTCAGTAATGGCATTTGTGATTATAATTTCTGGTTGATATTTACGGATCGCCTGAATGACAGCAAGCTTATCTTCTTCACTATTATTGAAAAAACCATCACGTAGCGCTAAGTTATCTCTTACCGTTAAGCCCAGTATTGCTGCTGCATCGTTTGCTTCATGATCTCTGGTTTCAGCAGTACCGCGAGTACCAAGTTCCCCTCTCGTAAGATCTACAATACCTACTTTTTTACCCGCAGCAACATATTTTGCTATTGTACCTCCGGCCCCTAATTCTGCATCATCCGGATGCACAGTAATTACTAATAAATCAAGTTTTATCATGCGAGTCTATTTTCAATGTTTAACCAACTAAATATAGACAAAAGTAGTAAACATTTCGTTCTTTCTACCCTTCAGATAATAATTGCTCAACACGTTTTTTGATTCTAGACGCCGTTGGTGAGGTTGTTGAGTAAAAATAGTCGACTACCTCTCCATTTTTATTGATCAGATATTTGTGAAAATTCCATAGTGGTTTACTCGAAACATGTCCATTTTCCTCCTTTTGAGCAAGATAACGATACAAGGGCGAGGCATATTCGCCAATGACATGTGTACGTTTAAAAACAGAAAAATGAACTTGTTGGTTAATTTTACAAAAAGTCTCTAACGTATAACCAGTTAGTGGTTCCTGTTTTCCAAAATTATTAGATGGGAAAGCAAGAATTTCAAAACCATCATTTTTATAGGTCTGGTAAAGTTTTTCTAAGGATTTAAATTGGCTCGTAAACAGGCATTGGCTGGCCGTATTTACAATGAGCAATACTTTTCCCTTATAGTCAGCTAATGATTTTTCTTGACCATTGAACTGTAGGGCTTTAAAATCATAAACTGTCTTCATAAATTAATAATTTTTAAAAATACTGTGGATCTCTTCTCGTTTTTTGAAATTCTCTAATGATATTTTCTATTTCAAAATCTTCTCTCGGATCGTAAGTACTTTTTAGGTTATGTCCAAATATTTTAGCTACCCCTTGGTATAAAAAAGCAGATAACCCACCTTTCATCTGTTTCACCATTTCATAGCTCGAATGTCCTGTTTGTCGGTCTATAAGTTTAATGAGAATTTTCCCCTGTGTAATACTCATATTTTTAATTTCCCGATTAAACATCGACTTCACTTCATTCTCACATGTTTCAATCAACTTTTTCTGTTCTTTTTTATCAGAAACCAATGCAAGTTCTCGGTCCAACTGATCATATCTTTTTTGAGCAAAAATAGCATAAGGCAATACCCTTAACACATTTCGTCTTAGCCTTAGGTACTGTTTTTTAGCATCTTCCGAAGTCCATATTCTTGGTTTTGATATTTTGACCTCTGGAATTAAGAACCAAGGAAGCCGCTCGCCACTCTCTAATGTGGTCATATTATACTCTTCAATTACTTGTTGCTGCCCCTCCCCGTAGAGCGGTACTGTCAGTGCTTGAGACATCCCCAAAAAAGGGATAAAAGCAAGTAAAGATAGTATCCAGCGTAAGTTTATTCTGATCATTACAATTTAAAAATTGTCTTTTTTTGTCAATAGTATTAAAAAATTATTACATTTAATAAAAATAAATCGGGTTTACTATTTATTCCTTTAAATTAACAATAACTAATTTAAGAAATGTATTTTTAAAATCATAATGCAACTGCAAGTTTATGAAAGATTATGTGATTGATATAGAAGCAGAAAATAAAGAAATACGTAAAAGATACCGAGCATTACTACGCGCATGTAAACCAACGATGCAACGAGGTGACAAGCAGATGATCAGAAAAGCATTTGATCTCGCATTAGAAAGTCACAAAGAAATGCGTCGAAAATCTGGCGAACCTTATATTTTCCACCCGATTGCCGTAGCTCAGATTGCTGCAGAAGAAATTGGTTTAGGTACAACTTCAATAGTTTGTGCCCTCTTACACGATGTGGTTGAAGATACCAACATTACACTCGATGAGATCGAGCAGATGTTTGGTAAAAAAGTGCGTCGTATTATTGATGGACTGACAAA
>NZ_ASZT02000027.1:0-49675 GCF_001006065.1 Sphingobacterium sp. IITKGP-BTPF85 | reverse complement strand
ATTTATATTTTCGCCATTATTAGTTTAATAATCTCCTTTTTAGGAAGTAAAATCTCGTCAATCATTCCAAAGTCTTTTGCTTCGGAAGCCTTCATCCAGTAATCACGGTCAGAAGATTTTTCTACCCATTCGTAAGTTTGTCCTGAGTGGTCAGCAAATAATAGTGTAAAGTTTCTTCTTTTAATTTCATCATCTCACGAAGATTGATTTCCATATCTGAAGCAACACCTTGAGCACCGCCGGAAGGTTGGTGGATCATGACACGTGAATGTCTCAATGCAGCACGTTTACCTTTTGCTCCAGCAACCAATAATACAGCACCCATAGAAGCTGCGATACCTGTACAGATTGTAGCAACATCTGGTGCGATATATTGCATCGTGTCATAAATACCTAAACCTGCATAAACACTACCACCTGGTGAATTGATGTAGATTTGAATATCTCTTTGGGAATCTGTTGATTGTAAAAACAACAATTGTGCCTGAATGATATTTGCTACCTGATCGTTGATACCATCACCTAAGAAAATGATACGATCCATCATTAAACGTGAAAATACATCCATTTGAGCAACGTTTAATTGACGTTCTTCTACGATGTATGGAGTCAAGTTTGTAGGTGTGTTTACTTGCGCTCGTGCAATAAATCCATCAACATGTTGACTTCCAATTCTGTGATGCTTGATTGCATATTTTCTGAATTCGTTTTTATCTATATTCATATTCTTTGTGATTCAAATTTATAAGACTAATATAAAACTATATTTTAAATAATAAATACTATATGCCATTTGTTTTACACATGAGTTACAATTCTCTTAAAGTTGATCATAACTCGGCAGCTCTTTTATAAAGGCAAATGATTTGTTTTCAAAATCAATTTTACAATAGTAATGCTGCAATCCATTGCTTACTAAGAGTAACGGAATTTTATGGATAGAATTGTAATTACCGATCTGTTCGAAGGTCGCCTGTGTAATTTTTATATGTGGCGCCTTAAATTCAGCTAGTACTATTTTTTCTCCTTGATTATTATAGATGAGTAAATCACTTCGTTTTTGAAGGTCATTCAGTCGTAAGCCACCTTCTATCTTCATTAAGGATTTAGGATACTTTTTGTTGATATGGAGAAAGTGTACCCAATGTTGGCGAACCCATTCTTCCGGAGTTAAAACAAGTTTCTTCTTTCGTAAATCGTCAAAAATGAAAATGGTTTCATTCTCTTTTGTCAATTTCGCTGGATATGGCGGTAAATTTAACGGAATTGGGTTAAACATAGGACAAAGATACTAATTTTTGAATTATTCAAAATAGAAGAGATGTAGGATTCCGTTATTCAAATTTTACGGTTCGTCATTTTAGTTGTAATTTAGTGGCATCATGAATATCAGTCCTATTTTAACAGACATTAAAAAACGTAAATTTCAGCCGGTCTATTTATTGCACGGTGAGGAAAGCTATTTTATAGATGTCATAAGTGATGCATTAGAGCATACGGTTCTTAATGATGCTCAGAAAGGTTTTGATCAAACTGTACTTTACGGAAAGGATACTGATTTCTCGACAATTGTGAATGCTGCCAAGCGTTATCCAATGATGAGTGATCACCAGCTGATTATTATTAAAGAGGCTCAGGATCTGAAATGGAAGGATGACGAATTGCTTCTCAAATATGTAGAGCAATGTACATTGAGTACGGTTTTGGTATTTGATTATAAATATGGCAAGTTTGACAAACGTAAGAAATTATACAAAGCCATTGAAAAAAAAGGCCTTGTCGTAGAATCAAACAAACTTTATGATGATAAAATAGCCGCATGGGTTATTTCTTATATCAAAGAACAGGGATGGAATATACACCCTCAAGCAGCTGCTCTACTGTCAGAATATTTAGGTACTGAACTTTCTAAAATTGTCAATGAGCTGAATAAACTGATGCTCAATGTACCAAAGGAAAGAGAAATTGTTGTGTCAGATATTGAACAAAATATTGGTATCTCAAAAGATTTTAATGTTTTTGAACTGAATACTGCTTTAGCGAAACGCAACGCATTTAAAGCATATCAGATTATAGATTATTTTGCCGCAAATCCAAAAAGTAATCCTTTAGTGTTAGTTCTAGGTACTATAGCTGGATATTTTACGAAGGTCTTAAAATATCATTATATAATTGATAAAAGCACAGCCGCTAAAGAGTTGGGTGTTCATCCTTTTTTTATGAAAGAATATGAACTTGCAGCACGTAACTACAATAGAAGAAAAACATTTACGATCATCGAAGCATTAAAAGATGCAGATTTAAAATCAAAAGGAATGAATGTAGGAGGTAATACGAGTACTAAAGATATCCTGACAGAATTGATTTTTACAATACTTAATTAGCAATTTTATAAGAAATAACGATTAAAATCTTCTCAATATTTTTATAAAAAAACCTTTCTCATTTGTTTGAGTGAGGTTTTTTTTATGGAAAACCTAATGTAGATCGATGTTATTTACCTTATTTACAGTGATATCGAATTAATGTTATCTTTTTGTAAAGTTTAAATTAAACGCTTGTTTAAATTTGCACACGGTTTTTAAAATCCCAATAATGGAATTCAGTGAAAAACAATTAGAAATATTGCATGTCGCAGAAAAGCTTTTTGCTACAAGTGGATTTGATGGTACATCTGTACGTGATATAGCACAAGAAGCCCAGGTCAATGTCGCCATGATCAATTATTATTTTGGTTCTAAAGATAAATTGTTAGATGATCTTTTTACCTACAGGGTTGAAAAATTCAAGATGGATGAGAGTATTTTACAATTAACTATTCCTGTGATGGATATCCTTGACGAAATGGTGAAATCTTATATTAAATATATGAATTCTAGTTTGGCGATCTATCATATTTTGGCAATAGAAGCCGGAGTGAAAAAAAGGTTGATGCTTTCCGATTCCTATAAAAATTTAAAAAAGCACAATTTAAATGTCATTTCAAGTATTCTTCAAAAAGGAGTATATGCAGGCGAGTTTCGATCAGGTAATGATCCAATCTTGATACATGCCACAATGATGGGGACGTTCATGAATTTTCAGATGAACAGATCTTTTCTAAAATCAGAATTAAATCTTACTACTGATGAGGAGTATAGTCAATATATGGAGTCAACTTTAGTAACCCACTTACAAAGAACGATTAAAGCTTTATTAACATATGAATATTAAAATAGGGAAGTTGGCACTCTTACTTTTCTGTCTACAGGGGGTTGCATTTGCGCAACAGGGTGATCCCCTCACTTTGCAAGAGGTAATCCGTCTTGCTCAGACACAAAGTTTGGAAGCAAAAGCTTCAGAAACAAAAATTAAAGGAAGAAAATTGGAGTTGGATGCTTCAAAGAATAGTTTACTTCCTGACGCTAAGTTGAGCGGACAATATTTAGCAATGACTTCTCCGGATGTTAAACTTCGGATACCTGTATCATCATCTTCAGATCCGATGGATATTAAAGCTAATCAGTTAATGCTGGGACAGGCTTCTGTAAGTATGCCCATCTACACAGGTGGAAAAATTAAAAACAGTATCGCAGCAGCTGGCAATGCTGTGAAGATGGAGGAGTTCTCAGCTTTAGCGTTAAAAGATCAATTGGCTGAACAAGGTATTAGCTTGTATATCAATTTGTATAAAGCGCAACAGACTGCACTTTTAATGGAAGAAAATATTAAAAGATCTGAGCAACGTGTGACAGATTTTAAAGCGATGGAGGCGAATGGGATCATTCCACGAAATGATCTTTTAAAAGCTGAATTGCAATTGTCTAATTATAAGGTTTCTCTTCAGGAAGCAAAAAAAAATGCGAATGTTTTAAATTACCAGTTGGTTAATTTTTTAAAACTAGATGAGGCTACTCAAGTTTCTGCGATCAATCTGGATGATGCACCTATAGCAGGAGATTTCTCTGATGTTCAAACCGCGTTGGCCAATAGAAATGAATTGAAGGCCTTACAGGCACAACATGATATTGCTTTGAATAAGGTCAATATTGAGAAATCTAATGCATTGCCAAAAATAGCATTAACGGGTGGTTATGCTGCACTGGACGTACATAATTTGGTAACAGTGAAAAATGCCGTGAATGTTGGTGTAGGAGTTTCTTATGATATTGGATCACTTTATAAAAATAAGAAGAATGTCAATATCGCCCGTAATCAAGTAAGCCAAGTGGATGAAAATGTAGTTATTATGAACGACAAAATTAAAGTTCAGGTACAACAGGCGAATGAAAATTATCACTTGACGATTTCTCAAAATCAATTGTATACAGAGGCAGTAAATCAGGCGAATGAAAATTATCGTATCGTAAAGGATAAATATGATAATGGTGTGGCGGATACAGATGATTTATTAGAAGCCGATGTACAACAGCTGCAATCAAAAATTAACTTAGCGATTTCTAAAGCTAATACTGTAGAGAAATATTATGATTTACTTTTAGTAAATGGTCAATTAACAACAAAATAATTATAAATATCAATGGAAAATCAAGAAGAAAAGAAACCATCAAATAAGAAATTTGTCTTCATTCTTATTGCTCTTATCTTAGTTGGAGGAGGGTATGGTGGTTATAAATACATCCACAGCCAGTCGCATGAAACAACAGATGATGCACAGGTTGATAAAAATATGAACCCAATCATTCCTAAAGTAGGTGGTTATATTGCACAAGTGTATGTAAAGGATAATGATATTGTAAAAAAGGGAGATACATTATTTACGATTGATACACAGGATTATCTGATAAAGGTGAAAGAAGCTGAAGCTGCTTTGTTGGGCGCAGAGGGATCTTTTGAAGTATCGAAAGCTGATGTAAATGCCACTTCTGCTAATGTAGCGATTTCTGATGCGACGGTTCGTTCTAATATTGGAAGTATTGATGTTGCGCAAATTCGTGCAGAACAAGCTCAAAATGATTTCAACCGGTATTCGAATCTTTATAATAACCATTCAATTACGAAACAGCAATATGAACAGGCTTTAACAACTAAGCTAGAGGCGGAGAAGCAAGTTGAGATTTTAAAACAACAGCGAAATGCGTCAAATTCACAACGTCAGGCTGTGCTGAGTAAAACAAATGTTGCAAGTAAACAAACAGCAGTAGCACAGGCTAATATTGAACGCGCTAAAGCAGCTGTTGACGCCGCTAAATTGAATCTTTCGTATACAGTAGTTACTGCTTCTGCAGACGGTCAGATTTCTAATGTAAAAATAAGACCTGGACAGATGGTTAATCCTGGAGCAGCATTATTTTACATTGTTGATAATCATGAGACCTGGGTTGTTGCTAATTTCAAAGAAACACAGATGAATGATATTCGAATTGGACAAAAGGTAGCAGTTACTGTTGATGCGTATCCAAATATCGAATTTGAAGGTGAAGTGAATTCATTTTCACCGGCAACAGGTTCTAAATTTTCTTTACTTCCTCCGGATAATGCTACTGGTAACTTTGTGAAAACAGTACAGCGTCTTCCTGTGAAGATATTATTAACGAAAGCTAACACAGCTGATCATATTGCTTTATTGCGTCCAGGAATGAACGCTGACGTTGACGTTCACTTAAAATAAGATTATGACAGCTACACTTGATCAGGATAGTCTCATTGAATATGGGTATCGGCGTGTCATCATCACTATTATAGCAGTTCTTTGTGCTTTATTGGAGATTGTGGATACCACCATCGTCAATGTCGCTCTCAATGATATGAAAGGAACATTGGGTGCGACGTTAACGGATATCGCTTGGGTCATTACAGCATATGCAATCGCGAATGTGATCGTGATCCCCATGACAAGTTGGCTATCACAACAGTTTGGGCGCAGAAATTATTTTGCAGCCTCTATTATTATTTTTACGGTTGCTTCGTTTTTATGTGGCAATTCAACCAATATTTGGGAACTGGTATTTTTTAGATTTATACAGGGAATGGGTGGAGGAGCATTATTAGTTACTGCTCAAACTATTATTACCGAAAGTTATCCCCCGGCAAAGAGAAGTATGGCGCAGGCCATATACGGAATGGGGGTTATTGTTGGGCCAACGCTAGGTCCTCCTCTAGGTGGTTATATCGTAGATCATTTCTCTTGGCCTTATATTTTTTATATCAATGTTCCTTTGGGTATTATTGCTGTTCTTTTGACACTTACATTTGTTAAGAGTCCTAAATATGGTGAAAAACAGGCTGCTAAAGATGTGGATTGGTGGGGTGTGGTTTTCTTGATTATGTTTATTGGTTCTTTACAGTTTGTATTGGAGCATGGACAGCAGGATGATTGGTTCTCCAATAGTACAATTGTTATTCTTTCGGTTACATCAGTTTTAGGATTACTGTTTTTCGTCTGGAGAGAGCTGACCTATGACCGGCCGATTGTTAATTTGCGGGTTTTAAAGGATAAAAATCTACAAGTTGGTGTCGTGATGAGCTTTATACTCGGTTTCGGCTTGTTCGGTTCGACATTTGTTATTCCGATTTACACCCAGTCTATTTTGGGATGGACAGCAACAGATGCAGGTTTACTGCTTATTCCGAGTTCTCTGATGACTGGTTTCATGATGCCTTTTATCGGTAAGATGATTCAGAATGGGGTTCCTCAGAAATATATGGTCGCGATAGGTTTATGTGTATTCTTTGGTTTTTCATTTGTGATGTACAGCCGTCTGACGAATGATACGGGAGCGGAACACATGTTTTGGCCTTTAATATTTAGAGGTGTGGGTTTAGGTCTATTGTTTGTGCCAGTAATGACTTTATCATTGTCGACCTTATCGGGTAAAAGTATTGGTGAAGGAGCGGCGTTTACGGGAATGATGCGTCAATTGGGTGGTTCATTTGGTATTGCTTTGATTACGACATTTATTTCTCGCTTTAGTCAAAGCCATCGGGTTAATTTATTAGCTAATTTAGATCCAACTGATTTTGAGGTACAGCAACGTATCAATCAGATGCAGGCTAGTTTTATAGCTAAAGGATTTACCCCGAATGAAGCCTTAGGAAAAGCTTATCAATTATTAGAAGGTTCAGTCATGAAGCAGGCTACTGTTTTATCTTATATGGATGTGTTTTTATACATCGGGATATTATTCATAGCCTGTGTACCATTCGTGCTGATGATCAAACAAGGTAAGAACAAAGTGGATACATCAAGCTTACACTAAATAAGATAAAAATTTAAAAGAATAGAAACAGCCGTAAATATATATACGGCTGTTTTTTTGTAAATAATTTCGGATTAATGTAAAAAGCAGATAAAAGTTTATCTGAAAAATAGTGCTAATGAAAAGAACTGAATCTAACAGATCATTTTGATTGTAACAAATCGTTAATTTATTTGTTTCTCAAGTGATGCACTTGTAAACTTAAAACAAGATTTAGATTAGGACAAACTAATGATCGACTTATGAAATTATTACTTATTCTTTTTACAGCTTTTTTTCTTGCCCTGATAGGCACAAAATTAGTCTACGGTTTTTGGGATTTTTTATTTGCAGGTAATCTTGGTATGACTGTTTTTATCATTTTCACTGGTTTGTCACATTTTAGATTTCAAAAAGGTATGGTGATGATGATGCCAGATTTTATTCCTGCAAAATTGTTTTTAGTATACTTAACGGGAGTACTCGAAATTGCAGCTGGAATCGGATTGATGATACCCTCATTAAGAGCAACCACTGCAATATTGCTCATTATATTTTTTGTTGTCGTTTTCATTGCAAATGTTAATTCTTCGAGAAAGATGATCAATATTTTTAAAGCCGATTATACGGGGCCGGGGATGAATTATTTATATGCACAAAGACTTCCGATGCAGCTTATTTTAATAGCATGGGTATGGTATTTTGGGCTTTATTTAAAATAAAGTTTAAAAAATCCTCCGTCATCGAGAGATGAGGAGGATTAAACCAATTATAATAGAAGGGGGGAGGGAATATTATTTCGTTAAGATGTTATCAAAAGTGATAGCCATATAGTATAAAGCGCCAAGTGTAGGTCCACCTGCATATTGTATATAATGATTGTTTAATATATTACTTCCACCAAGTTTAATAGTTGTTTTAGGCATCTTGTAACTAACCTGTGCATCAATATTATTATAAGCGGAGACACGGGCATTCACAAGCGGGCTTTCCCAGTCAAATGCATCCTGCCATTTCCAAACAAGATTAAAACCTACATTTGGCAGAATCTGTCTATTTCCGAAAGATAGATTAGATGCCACTTAGGAGTATTGAATCCGGTAACAAATAAATCAGATTCTTTATTTTTAGTAATATCACTGTAGTTAATATTGCCGGATACTGTATAGTTACCACTGAAGTTATAAGTAATGCCAAGAGAACTTCCATAATTGTTATAACTGTTTTTGGCATTCGTATAAACACGGTAACGGGTTTGTTTGGATCTATTACTAGCTAACATATCAATAACAGATGCATCTGTTGTGATCTTATCTGTAGATGGGACGGCGACTTCTACCTGACCTAAAAATCCATTATAGACATTGCTGTAAAGATCCCAGTCAATAGCTAATTTGTTTTGAAACAATACCGCTTTATAGCCAATTTCGAAAGACTTGATACTTTCTGGCTCTGTTGCCTTTAAATTTGTAACAGCTAAAAGTCCCCGGTTTTTAAGTGCCGCATCATTAGCTGTCAATCCAGTTGCGACATCCTTGTTTACCGCTGCATTAAAACTATTTACGGATTGAAGGGTATATGAATTATCTAAGTATCCAAGTCCTTCATTGATATAGGACAAGCCTCCTACGCGACGTACATTTCCGTTATTGACAAATGATAGTGCTTCAAATAGAGCAGGAAAGCGATATCCATTTTGAAAAGATGCTCTAAGGTTATGTTTTTCTTTTAGGGTATATACTGCTGCAATCCTAGGATTAATTTTAGCTGAGAATTCAGGATTATAATCAACCCGTAATGATCCAAAAAGTTTTAATTTCTCATCCAGAAGAGATTTTGTAATCTGTCCAAAACCCCCAACTTTTTTGTAATAGACATTTTCACCAAAAGAACCATTTGACAAAGGCTGACTCCTGTCTGCTATAGGTCTTTTAAAATCCACAAAGTTGTTTCCGTCAGGAACTACTTCATAAATGGTCGCATCACCCCCTATTAATAAGTTGAAAATATTGATGTGTCGGCTTAAATCCCATTGTGCATTAACGTGGTAAGTTCTGCTCATTTGTTTCAATTGAGCACCACCTGTTGCGGTACCGGTTTTAACGCCTGCATTCAAATGATCCCAATTATTGATTTTAGTAATGGTATTTTTTAGTTCATCAAAATCTTTTGTACCAGGTTCTACACGACCTTTGTCAGCTACTATTCTGGCATTTCTTAAAGCATCTGTTAAAGATATTCCTTCATTTAACTGTGTTTGCAATGAGTTTTTATAAAGATCTCGCCATGCATTATTAGATAAATGAGTCAGGTCTAAATTGTCTGCCAAAGGTTTAATATTATAGGAGTCACCCGTGTTTTCAGTAGAAAGGTAGGTTTTTATAGAATAGTCATTTCCTTTTAATTCTAATTTATGATTTTGAACCTTTACATTATCCAATTGGATTTTATTTCCTCTTTGAAAGACGCCATCCATTTGACCAAATCGGTAGCTATAAGATAATTCCGCATTTTCAGTAAGGCGATAATGTAATGCGGCATCAAATTTTAAATTTTCAACTGTAGGCTTTGAAAGATCTTCCTCTTTGTAACCTGTACGTCTCACAATTAGAGATTGGTTTGCTTTACCATTAATGTTCAAACCCGAAAGGGTCACAGCATTATTATTTTCGTCACCATAAATATTCCAGCCATCGTAGGCGGGGTTGTTACTTTCCGAAAGTTCTGGGAAGCCAGGGTTTGCTGTGTTTAATGTGTTTGGATTTTGATCCTGATAAGAATTAGACAACCAGTCAGTTCCTCTTAAATAGCTCAGATTGACTTTGAATGCAAATTTATTATTGAAAGATTTGGCAAAACGGACGGCATTCTCTGTCAAATTACTCAATTCTCGACCAGTACCGCCGGTATGATTTAGCCCATTTTTGGAGTAAACGCTTAATCCTTCGTATAAAAACGGATTTTTTGTCAATAGATTAGCCATCCCATTAATGGCATTCATACCATAAAGAGCGGAAGAAGCGCCAGGAGTTATTTCTATACTTGCAATATCCAATTCTGTAGGACCTATGGCATTACCTAATGGAACGCCTAATGTCGCCGCTTGCATATCTACACCATCAGCCAACTGAACAAATCTAAAGTTGTTAGGAATATTGAAACCTCGAGTATTTGGAATTTTGAAAGTAATGCTTGAAGTGGTCATTTGAACACCCTTAACATTTTCAAGTGCATCATAAAAACTAGGGGCAGGAGATTCTCTAATAGCTCTGATATCTAATTTTTCAATTGAAACAGGAGATTTTAAGATACTTTCCTGTGTACGTGATGCCGTGACTACCACTTCTTTTCCGAGAATTGTTTGCGTCAATAATGCTAAATTTAAGTTGGATTCTGGACCTGTTACTTCGTAAGTTTTTGTTTCAAAACCAACTCCAGATACTTTTAATGTAAAAGGATATTTTGCTTTTGTGTTGAGTTTAAAATCACCTTTGTTATTCGTTGATGTTCCGTTTACAGTTCCTTGAATTGTAATGGTAATTCCGGGCAAAGGTTCTTTTGTGTTCTGGTCAATAATATGACCGGTGAGTTCAATAATATTGGACCCTTGAGCAAAAGAGGGAGTAGTTTTGGCCACCCCAATAATCGCGATGATAATAAAATTTAGTAATGTTCTTTTCATATTTAATATTAAATCTATCGATTTGGTAGACAAATATATTTTTTAGTTTTCATATTACAGCATTTATTTTTAAATAATAGTAATTATTAGTTTTTAACTATCTGTAATTGAGCGCTTATAATTTAATATGAATATTGTTTTAAGTTACGTTTAGAAAGGTTTTTTTAAAAAAATCAATATAAAATAGTCAATCTTTTATCTGTTAAAAATTTATGATTTTTTTCGTGTAAAAGCTACCTGCAGTAATTATTTTCGTTTTATTATATCATTAACATCTTTCCGCTGTATAAGAAAGATAAAAAGAATCATAATAATTTTTTTGGATGTAAGTAGGAGGCTGGAATAAAAAAAATCTAGCTATTAATGATTCAGGTTTTGAACACCTCTACTAGAAATTTAAATCTATTCTATGTTTACTTGCCTAAATGAATTATAAGCCACATTCACTATAAGAAAAATCATTTTTATGACCTCATCGTTGATCAATGTGCTTGTAATTTTTCTTTAATCGTAATTAATATTTTGGTTGTGAAATAGTTTTTACTATGCTTTTGTTACAAATAGTATAGTTGATTGCGAAAAACAATCGTTTGCGTTAAGTAAAATATTATATTTTTTAAATAATTTTTTTTAAAATGATTTGTCTTTTATAAATTCGGTTAACACCATTATAACATAAAATATGAAGAATAAATCTTTTTACGTACTCTGTAGTATAGTGCTACTTACTGTATTCTCTTGTAAAGACATTACACAGGATTTGAGTAATTATGACAAGGATGAATCCGGTCTAGGAAAAAAGCAAGCGCTTAATTTGACTAATGAATGGCGCAACAATCCCTACAAATTAAATGTTGTTTACTTTGTGCCGAATGATTTGGATTCTATACCAAATTTCAGAAAGCGCCTGAGTAAGATATTACTCGATGCGCAGGAAATGTTTGCTTCGAACATGGACCGCGAAGGTTTTGGTCGTAAATCTTTTGGTTTGGATCTGATCAACGACTCTCTAATTAATATTATCTACATTCCAGGTAATTTTGGAAAAGCAACTTATCCTTATGAGGGGGGGAGTGGCGCAGTGAAATCGGAAGTGGATGCTTACTATGCTTTAAATCCTTCTGCAAAGAAAAGTGAGCATAATCTGATTGTCATTCCTACTTACAATAGTGATCCGGCGAATCCAGGAGGTCCGCCATTTTATGGAACGGGTACCACATGTTATGCGCTGGACTATGTGAATTTAGACGCTAAAAATTTAGGAATAGGTGGCGATATCGGCTGGAAAGCAACAGTATGGATTGGAGGAATGATTCATGAGCTAGGTCATGGTCTTAACGCTAGCCATAACCGCATGAATAAAACATTGGCTCCTACTTTAGGTACGGCATTGATGGGAAGTGGTAATTCGACTTATGGCATCTCTACAACTTCGCTGACACAAGCTACTACAGCAACATTTAATAATAGTCAAGTATTCAGTACAGTAACACGTACAGATTGGTACCAAGCAGCCTCTGTAGATATTACATCATTATCAGCTTCTGTAGCTAGCAATAAAATTATTGTTTCAGGTAAGTTTACAGCGACTAAGCCGGTGAAAGATGGCGTGATTTGGCATGATAGAAGTCCATATGGTGGTAATCAGGATTATGATGCTGTGCAATGGTCGACTAAAGTAATTGGCGTTGACAGCTTTAGATTTGAGTGCCCATTGGCAGATTTTTACGATTTAACTGGAGACTACCAGCTTCGTATTGGTTTTATGCATGAGAACGGTAGCCGGTCGACTTATAGTTACTTATATAGTTTTGTCAATAATCTTCCTGATTTGTCTAAAGTTGTTGTTCACAACTTGTTACCGATAACAGGCTGGTCAATCATAGCAGCTGATAGTCAAGAAAATGGTGCGCCTGCAAGCAACGTTTTAGATAAAAATAGAAGTACAATATGGCATACGCCTTGGTCGTCAGCTCAAACGCCACAGCCGCATTATTTTTCTGTGAATATGGGGGCTTTGAGATCTGTAAAAGGAGTCGCTTTTAGAAATCGGGATAACCTAAACGGGGCGATGAAGGATATTAATATTTACTCAAGTACAAATGGTACTAGCTGGTCGTTGGTAAAGACAGCTCAATTGATACAAGTGTCAGGAAGTTGGATCAATGTAGATTTTACATCGGTACTAAATACACAGTATCTAAAAATAGAGTCGACAAGTTCGTGGGGTAATTTCTTCTATTCACATTTAGCTGATTTTGGAGTTTATTCAAATTAATATAGATTATGAAAAAAGAGAGGCCTTGATTATAACAATCAAGGCCTCTCTTTTTTATAGATAATAATTCTTATTTATACATTTCAGCACGCTGTGCCTGTACAATTTCACTATTAATATACTCATCGTAAGTCATCAACTTGTCGATGATACCTTTTGGCGTTAATTCAATAATGCGGTTTGCTACCGTTTCAGTTAATTCGTGGTCACGAGAAGTGAATAACATGGAACCTTTAAAATCTACCATACCGTTGTTCAAAGCAGTAATGGATTCTAAGTCCAAATGATTCGTTGGCTCATCAAAGATTAAGAAGTTTGCACCTTGAAGCATCATTCTGGAGAACATACAGCGCATCTTCTCACCTCCGGAAAGTACTGAACATTTTTTCAAGACTTCTTCTCCAGAGAACAACATCTTACCTAAGAAACCGCGAATAAATTGCTCATCAGCATCAGGGTTTGTTGTGTAATCTCTTAGCCAATCAACCAGATTTTCTGTTCTACCTTCGAAGAAAGGTGAATTATCCATTGGCATATCTGCAGGAGTGATCGTAATACCCCATTTAATATCTCCTTTGAAATCTTTGTCACGTCCTGTAAGGATATCATAGAATGCAGAAGTAATCAATGAATTGGCACCTAATACTGCAATTTTATCACCTTTGTTAATCATGAAGGTAATATCTTTGAAGAAAACTTCGCCGTTAACTGTCTTGCTCAGTCCTTCGACCTGTAAAGTTTGATCTCCTGGTTCTCTGTTCATGGTATTAAACATGATCGCAGGATATTTACGGTTAGAAGGCTTAATTTCATCAATGTTGATCTTATCTAAAGCTTTCTTACGTGAAGTTGCTTGTTTTGATTTTGATGCATTGGCCGAGAAGCGACGAATAAATTCTTGCAATTCTTTAACCTTATCTTCAGTTTTCTTATTCTGATCAGTACGTTGTTTCAACGCTAATTGAGAAGACTCGTACCAGAAAGAGTAGTTACCGGTATAGATCGTCATTTTACCAAAATCAATATCTACTGTATGCGTACATACAGCATCTAAGAAGTGACGATCATGGGATACAACTAATACGATAGCTTCATAAGAAGCTAAGAAATCTTCTAACCATGCAATTGTATTAATATCAAGATCGTTGGTAGGCTCATCGAGAATCAAAATATCTGGTTTACCAAATAAAGCCTGCGCCAATAAGACACGTACTTTTTGATTACCGTCAATTTCTGAAACTAATTTATAATGGAATTCTTCTTTTATACCTAACTACTTAAGAGTGTTGCGGCATTTGATTCAGCATTCCAGCCGTCCATTTCAGCAAATAAGCTTTCTAATTCACCAGCGCGTTCACCGTCAGCATCAGAGAAATCTTCTTTCATATAGATCGCATCTTTCTCTTTCATGATTTTGTATAGCTCATGATTACCCATCATTACGGTTTCCAAAACTGTAAATTCGTCAAAAGCATAGTGATCTTGGCTTAATACCGACATTCTATCGCCTGGTGTAAAAGCAACGGAACCTGTAGAAGGATCAATTTCTCCAGAAACAATTTTCAAGAAAGTCGATTTTCCAGCTCCATTGGCACCAATAATACCGTAACAGTTACCAGGTGTGAATTTGAGATTGACATCTTCGAACAATACGCGTTTACCGTAGCGAAGAGAAAGATTGGATACATTAATCATACCGCAAAGGTACGCTTTTTTTCTCTCTTTTTTAAGTCCATTTTTAAAGATATTATAAAGTTAAAGTTCTGCTTTCCGTGTGATTATTATGATTTGAGGTCAGGTAGTTTTTAGAGGCTTTCTAAAAAGAATAATGATATTTTTTTTACATGTAGCATATTCTTCTCTCGTCAAGAATTTAATATATGATTTTACTTCATTACCGGATAGGCAATTTGGTGTAAATTCAAAATAGATCTAAATTTATTTAAATTAATCTTAAGTTGTTTTCATGATAATAACTTCCTTTTATATCTTTGCACTTTATCTCAATAAACATATTATGAAAAAAATTTTACTATTATCGTTGGTAACTATTACTTTAACTTCTTGTGCGACAATTTTTACAGGGACAAAACAAACAGTGACTATTAAAACCTTTCCTGAAGGTGCTAAAGTTGAGGTTGATGGTCTTGATAGGGGCATAACTCCTGTAGCAGTCAGACTTAAAAAAGGTTTTAGCGGTCAAACAGTTACTTTAAAGAAAGAAGGCTATGAATTTAAGATGTTTCAACCTGAAACAACTTTTAATCCGGTCTCTATCTTAAACTTTATTGGAATAATTGGTTGGGGTGTTGATGCTGCTACTGGGGCGATGATGAAATATGATCCTAAAGTCTATGAAATAACACTGGATCCTAAAAAATAAAAATATATGCTATTAGACTTTTTGGTGTCAAAGTTTTCTCAATTTTTAGAATGGGATTAATCTTTGATGTCTTAAGTGATGAATTTCTTTTTTAGGGGCATATATAAAGAGAAAATCAACAGCATTACATTGTTATGATAATACTTGTTAAATAATGTGAAATGTGTCAGATAGCAACGTGATGATAGTCTTAATTTCAGTAAATTGCTATTTAATTGATTGAAAAATTAGAAATAGAAAGATATGAAATGTCCAAATTGCAACGAAACTTTATTGATGACAGAGCGTCATCAGGTTGAAATTGATTATTGCCCTATTTGTAGAGGTGTCTGGTTGGATAAAGGAGAACTTGATAAGTTGATGTCTTATGCCGCTGAGCAAAACAAAGTATCTTCAAATACTTATGAAGATCGATCAGTCCGTCCTGAGTATAGCAATAGGGAAAGATCCGATTATCGTGAGCATTATCGCGAGGGTCACCGTGATGACCATAATAAACATCAGCAATATCCTAAAAAGAAGAAATCATTTCTTTCAGATTTCTTTGATTTTGACTAAAATCTGGTATTAAATTATAACTGTTTTATTACGGCCTGCGAAGGAATAAGTTAGGTTTTTACGGTTGGGTCTAGCTAAAAAATATATGATACCATAAGGAAAAGGTCTGCTGAATACATTCCCGTTATTCAGTAGACCTTTTTTACGTCATATGGGTTTTATATTAGAAAATAACATTATGTCGTTTGTAAATATATTTCTATTTTAGAATTTAATTTTCATTAAATGAGTTATTGCGTTTTCATAGCATGTCTTAATTGAGTTGTTTTGTATTCTATTTATTTGATTTTGTCTTTTATGCATAAGATATTGGCAATTGTGAAGAAATTATTTATCCAAATAGTCTCTATGTTTGCAACGCAAAATTTTTATAGAAACGAAAGTGATATTTATTACCAGCATGGTAAAGCGGATGCTAACAATTGGGTTGTTATTATCTGCTATTTCAGAAGTCCAGGCTTCTGATACGTTACGAACATCTTTGGAAGATATAATCAGTAAGTCATTGCTGAATTCCAAGCAAATAGAAACTTCCTATTTGCAGATTGAAGAAAGTAAATTTGCAGTCCAACAACAGCGAATGGAATTGCTCCCGGAAATTTCATTACGTGGTTCTGCTAGTTATGCAACCAATATGCCCGTCTATGATCATGGACTATTTAACAAACCAAGTCAACACGATGTCATTCATTATTTATATGATACTGGGGTTGATTTTTATCTAAATCTTTACAATGGTCATAAAGATATGATGAAAATTGAATCCCGAAAATTGGAACAGGTGCTTGCTTCTATTGCGTGGGCAAATGATAAAGCAGGGATCAAATTGGATGTATGTAATCTGTTTTTAGATCTAGAAAGATCTTATATGGATAAAACCTTAATTGAATCAGATATTATTGATCAGAAAGCCCAGTTAAAAGAAATAAAAAATTTATATACTTCGGGTACTTTACTCCATAGTGATGTGTTGCGTATGGAACTGGAACTTTCTAAACGCGAACTGTTGCTGGTTCAAATTGACCATGATATTCAAGCATTCAATCAGAGATTAAATTTCATTATTGGTGGCGATGCCACAATCGTTCCAGTGCCACATGATTTTATAGTAAAGGTTGATAGTTATGATGAATCCTGGGCTTTTGCTAAACACCATGCTTTTGTGTTGCAGCAATCTGAACAGGAAGTGAAAATAAAACAGCTGGCAATTAAGCAATCTAAAGCAAATTATCTGCCAGAACTTGGTCTTGCTGGTAATTTTACTTTTGCCAATCCACAGATATTTCTATACCCATATAATGATAGTTGGTATAATTTAGGAATTGTCGGTCTCAAATTGAAGATCCCAATTTCAGCTGTTTATAGTAATAAAAATCTCGTAAGAATTGCGAAAGTTGCAGTGGATAGAGAAGAAGTAAAGCACCATCTAGAAGAAGAGCATATGCAACATCAACTTTTACAAGCACATCTGGATTATAAATTAGCTTGTGTACAACGAGATGTGTGCTTGAAGAATGTTGGTCTTGCCAAAGAAAATGCTCGTATTATCAAAAACCGTTATTTTAAATCATCAGCTCTTGTTACAGATCTGTTAGACGCAGACATGGAGCATCTAAAAACGTTATTTGAACTCGAAACTGCTAAAATAGCAATACAGAAACACTATTATTTTATTGAATTCTTAAAAGGTACTATTTAATGAAACCTAAATCTCGTTGGTCATTGACCGATGCTAAGTTGACAAAATTAACAAACTGGATCGCAGCACTTGTATTATGTGCATTATTGTTCTGGGGAGGACGCACATTATGGATTCGGTTAAACTATGCTTACACAAATGATGCCCAGGTAACTCAGTATATCAATCCTATTATCTCCAGAGTGGGAGGGTACATTGTCTCTGTGCATTACCATGATCACCAATTTGTAAAACGCGGTGATACGTTGCTGATTATTGATCAACGTGAATATAGATACGAGGCCGATCAAGCTAATGCTTCTGTATACAAAGAGCATGCTGAAATGAATGTGTTGAGCAGTCAAAAGCAGATCCTAATGGAGGAGCATGAATCATTAAAGAAATCTATTGATGCAAATGAGGCTAGGGTAACGAAGCAACAACTAGAGTATGATCGGTATAAATTTCTTTATGAAGAAAAATCTGCCACAGCCCAGCAAATGGAAGATGTCAAAGCGACATTAGATGTGTATAAAAGTGAATTGGCCGCACTTCAGCATAAATTGGAAGCTTCGCAAGAGCGTGTCAGAGATGTCGAAGTGCAAAAAACAGTAGTCAGTGCAGAAAAGAATAGACTGGCTGCTGCGGCAGGAAGAAAACATCTGGATGTTGGATACACAGTGGTTCGTGCTCCTTATGACGGTATGATTGGCAAACGGAGTATTGAAGAGGGGCAGATGGTCAATGCTGGTGAAGTATTGGGATTTATTGTTAATGCTGAGACACCGACTTGGGTGACTGCAAATTTTAAAGAAACCCAATTGCGCTATCTGCGTATTCAAGATTCAGTAGAGGTGATCGCTGATGCTTATCCCGATCAAGTCTTTAAAGGGAAAATTATTTCAATTTCCCCTGCTACAGGCTCTTCTTTTTCTTTGTTACCTCCTGATAATGCAACTGGAAATTTTGTTAAAATAGTACAACGTGTTCCAGTGCGAATTGAATTGGATAAAAAGCAGGGTGAACAAATCTTGCGCTCAGGCATGAATGTCAATGTATCGGTTGTTAAAAATAAAAAGTAGTGAAAGAGATATTTAAGGAATGGGTTCCGGAATGGTTGATTAAGCTAATATTATTCAGCTGCTTAATGCCGAGTATGGTATTATTCTTTTTGCCCGGAGCCAATATTCAAGTTACTGCAGGTTATTATGGCAGTCAGCCCAGCGATGTTCAGTTTTTGATAATTCTGTTCTATGCCGGATTTGTTGGCTTTTATATTTTAGAAAGACGTTTTTTCCTCTTTTTTCCAGTAAAGCAATATTATGTTATATTCAATTTATTACAGATATTGAATTGTTTTCTGATGTACTGGATTACGGATATTACTTGGGTCTATGCTTTGCGCTTTCTGCAGGGAATGTTATTTGCAAGTGCGGTCAACTATCCATATCGATGATTTTTCAAGATTAAATAGTGAGCGAGCCAAGGAGGTAAGCTATTCTATCTTTTTCGGAATGTTGCTCTGCAGCTCTCCTTTCAATAGTTTTGTTACTGCAGAGTTTATTGATTCCTTTAATTTCGATGTACTATATCTTTATGCTGCGTTAGCTTTTATGCCGGGCTTATTACTGGTATTGATTTCAATGAAATCAATACGTCATATTAGACCTTATCCTTTGTTTTCACTAGACTGGCCAAGTAGTATCTATTTTAGTGGTGTCATCATTGCCTTTGGTTATATGATGGTGTATGGACAAGAAGTGTACTGGTTTTCGGATCAGCATATGCAGGTTGCATTGTTACTGGGGATTGCTTTGTTAATTTGCTTTATTATTCGTCAGATGATTTTAAAACGCGTGTATGTTGATATTTCCCTCTTTAAAAATCGACGCTTACTTTTAGGGTTATTGATCCTTTTTATGATGTATATCGAACGATTTTCACTTTCCGTGTCCAATCAATATTTTTCTCAGGTTTTAAAACTAGATCCGATCCATTTATCCCATGTGCAGTGGTTTAATATTTTAGGAATTATAATGGGGGTATTATTTTCCATGTACTGGATTGTTGCCCATAAAGCAGTCAAGTGGATCTGGATATTAGGTTATTGTTTTTTATTGAGTTTCCATCAGGTGATGTTTTTTTCTTTTGAAAGCGAAGGGAATGATTATTATTTCTGGATTCCTTTATGGCTCCACGGATTTGGGGTTGGATTGATCATGGTGCCTACTATTTTATTTACAATAGCGAGTGTGAAGTCACATTTGGCCGTTTCTGCGGCGGCGGTTTGTCTGGCTATACGGTATTTGGGCTATACCAGTAGTATCGGTTTACAAAATTTCTTCAAATTATTTGACGCCAATCAACATCAGATGGTTTTTCAAGACTATCTGCAGCAGAATAATATCATTTTACAGCGTTATTTTGAAAAAGAAAGTGCAACGTTGCTGAAAAATGGTCTTCAGTTTCATGAACATGCAACAGCGATCAAATTGGTGACAGAACGTGTCAAAAATCAGGCTTTTGTACGTTTTGCAATGGATTATTATGAATTGATGTCACTCATCAGCATTGGTATTCTGATTGTTATTTTTTTATCACCATCGCTTAAAAGTATGTATAAAAAACTTAAGCGGAATATCGTATCTCCCGCTTAGCTTTTGTTAAATATACGAAGCATCCATGTCCAATTATATGAACATGGATGCTTTGTATATTTACTACATGAAGTGATAAAGGAATATAACATCACCTACATATGCAGGTTTAGCATTGTCCTTAATCAATAATGTAGCTTCAATAATAACTTTTATAACACCTCTTAAATTGGTTACAGATTTTACTTTTGCTTGCAACTGAACTTCACTATTAACTAAAACAGCTTGGCCAAATTTTAGATTTTCAATACCGTAATTAATCTCCATTTTCACATTTCTAACCTCAGCGATTTGCTTCCAAAGGTAGGGGATGAGCGAGAGGGTTAAGTATCCATGTGCAATAGTAGATTTGAAAGGTCCTTCGGACTCAGCTTTTTCTTTATCGACATGAATCCATTGATGGTCTAGAGTAGCATCTGCAAAACTATTGATCTGTTGCTGATCAATTTTGTGCCATTCTGATAATCCCAAAAGCTTTCCTTCATAGGATTTATAATCTTCGTAATTGTTTATTGTAAGCATATTTCTTTGATATGTTAGTTGTAAGCTGATTATTTTTGATCATGTATCAGTTTGTTTAAATGAATATAGCGATTATATATTAAAATAAGATTACCATTTTAAGGAATACAGCAAAAGGTTATCTTTTATTTCGTTAATCTTTTGATTGTGAGGTTGGTGTTTAGTTAATGCTATTATAAAAGTTGATGAAAAACTCTATTTTTGACATTAGACTATAAATAATGTTATGCGCGTTTACCAAAAAAATGTAGGATGGTTAATTTTGATGATTGGATTTATTTGTTCCTCCTTTATTGTTTCCATAAATATAAAAGAGTATTCATCAAGATTGCAACAAGATTATGATGTTTTATTTGAAAATAGTAATGGTGAGGATATCAATTTAAGCAATCTGAAAGGAAAGGTTGTTGTGATCAACTATTGGGCAAAATGGTGTATGCCCTGTCTAGCTGAGATGCCGGGACTGAATCAACTTTATCTCGACATGAGAGAAAATAGGAATATCATTTTCATGGCAGTAGATATGGACGGCAATGCAGTTAAAGGGGAGCATTTTATGAAAAAAAGAAGTATAGTATTCCAGTGTATCGTATTAAAACAGAGCTACCGGTGGATTTGCAAACGAAATCTATACCAACAACAATTATTCTGGATAGAAAAGGGGTACTGGTAAATAAACATGTAGGGGGAATGAACTTTAAGTCAACTAAATTTAAAGAAGCACTACAGCAGTTGAGTGAGGAATAAAATTATAACAGCCATTTAAATTAGTAAAATGGCTGTTATAAAATATTATTTAGGAAGTTTTGGATTTGCCAAAAAATCATGAAATAGTTTTGTGTTTTGAGCGACTAAATATTCGTAAATTTTTGCCCCATGGCTCAGTCTTTTCACACCTAGTTCTGCTAATACAGCGGGTTTTGCGAGTTTATCTGTTAGAAATAAATTAAGCGGTAAACGTGTTGAATTAACAATTTTTTCGATATCTGTTTTAGTTTCTGCTAGTGGTACAAATAAACCATCAGCACCTGCTTCTTCATAAATTTTCGCTCTTTTAATGGTTTCTTCGAGCGCATTTTCATGTTTAGTGGTAAAGGTATCAATTCTAGCATTGATAAATATATTCTTAGTAGTCGATTTAATTGCCTCAATCTTTTCTGTTAAAATACCTGTTTTACCAAGCTTGCGTCCAGACTTAACCACCTTTCCGTCCTCCAAATTGATTCCTACAACGCCCATTTCAGAAAGCTGTGTTACATATTTAGCAACTTCAAATGGGTTGTCCGAATAACCAGATTCAAAATCGACAGAAACAGGTATTTTACGGATTTCACTATTCTTTCGACGACAAATAATAACTCATTCACAGGCATTTGCTCTCCATCGGCATAGCCAAGTGAATTAGCAATTGCATGACTGGAGGTCCCTAAAGCCTGAAATCCGGCAGATGCCGCTATTTTAGCACTTTGTGCATCCCAGACATTTCCTAAAATCAGCAAGCTACTCTGCTGATGCAGTTTTGTGAATTTTGTATATGACATAATTACGATATTTTTATTGTAAAACACATCATCCTACATATTTGTTTTTGTAAAAAGCATTATTGAAGACTTATTTTTCTGTAAGACCGAAAATTGCAACGTGTTTATTTTTAATATAAAGATTAAATGTCTGCTCCGCTATATCATAATGAAGTTCTCTGTTTTCAAGGATTTGATATAAGTCAGATTCAATATTATCACCCATACATGCCCGCATCGTTGTTCCTATATTTGGAAACTCAATCGTATTACTAGTAATGATAAAGGGTCCAAAGAAATTATTACAGCTCGAGTTTCCTGATATCCGGCCCTTTTCAGCGTCAAAAAGTAGGTAAGCATTATATTTCGCTACGTCTTTTCCATTTAAACTAATCAATTTCCACTTATGTCTAGATAAGAATACTGCGGCTGTTGGTAAAGATCTTTTGTTTTTACTTGCTGTTTTTGTCACAATTTTTACAAGATCATACTGATAAGCTGAAGCATCTTGCGGAGGATTTTCGATTTTGGTACGCTTCACTATTAATTTATAAATATAACCTTCCTCGTAATCAAATCCGTTTATATGACTGTAAAAATATTCCCAATCATCTTTGGGAGTAGATCTTACCTGTAAGCATTTCATTTGCCCTACGCCCTGACAATCTACCCATTTATCATTGATTTCTAAGGTCATTTTTTCCGAGTTGACCTCAGATTTTTGTACTGTTTTTAGGAGAGTATAACGATAACTAGATTTATTTGGTAGTGAATTCGCTACTTTTGTTCTTCTAATTCGCAGTTCATAGTTATAATTAGGATCGTAGGTGAAAGATTCTATTTTAGCATAAAAAGGTTCCCAATCTGCACTATTATAATATTTTACCTGCAATGCCTGCTCTTTCTGGATACCGCTTTTCATTTTAATTGTAAAATCATTTGTTTGCGCCAAAGATGTTAAACTAAATGCTGTAAGATGTAAAAATATTAGAGATGAAAATTTGATCATATGCTTCATTTGTAAATAGAAAACGTTGTTTGATTAAAAAATATTGTATTTTTAACGCATGAACCTATTAAACAAAGTTATTGTTTTTTCCTTTTTGTTTTTACAATTTCATATCGCATTTACCCAAACCAGCCAACAGCTCTTTAAATCGCAGGTGGCCTTAGGTGAGATTTCTGATAGGAAATTAAATGAATTGTCCGGAATTATCAATGCGAAACAATCATCCTGTTTTTGGGTGCACAATGATAGTGGAGATAAGGCTCGGGTTTATTTGATCGATAAGAAATGTAGTTTGTTATGTACATATGAACTAGAATCCATTGTTGTGAAGGACTGTGAAGATATAGCGCGCGTAATCATCAATGGAAATTCATTTTTAATTTTAGCAGATATTGGAGATAATAATTCGAAACGTGAAAATATTAAACTTCACATATTTCCTGAGCCAACATATCAGCATGGTGATACGCTAATTCATATTCCGAAGAAAGTAATCCGTACCGTTACGTTGCGATATAAGAATGGTCCTCGGGATGCAGAAGCTTTATTTGTTGATCCCGTAGATCGTCAGCTTTATGTTATTTCGAAAAGAGATTTTCAATCAACAGTTTATAAGGCTACAATATTTAATAATGTGAAAAAGAATTTCAGCCTATTGACACCTGTTCAAACATTGCCATTTACTTTTACAACTTCCGCAAATATCAGTCCCACAGGTAGTGCGATAATAATTAAGAACTTAACGCAAATATTTTATTGGACTAGAAATAGGAACGAGTCGATTGAACAGGCTCTGTCTAGGAAACCCACATTAATTCCTTATCAGATTGAACCACAGGGGGAAGCTATTACTTTTGGATTAAACGGAGAAGGATTTTATACCATCAGTGAACGTCCGTTTGGACTTAAATCATCACTTTATTTTTTTGAAAAACTATAATACAATGAACATGAAACTCAAATATTGGTTAGTGGCACTATTTTTTTTATTTCTCATTAAAGGTCATGCCGCTACTGTAGATACATTAACAATCAATAGTAAAAGTATGCTTAAAGGGATAAAGGCTGTTGTAATTCTACCTGAAAAATACGATAAGAAAAATCAATATCCCGTGCTTTATCTACTTCATGGTTTTGGTGGACGTTATGATAATTGGGTAAATAATGTTCCTGCTGTAAAAAAGCTTGTTGATAACTATCAATACATAGTTGTCTGTCCTGATGGAGGATTTGATAGCTGGTATTGGGACGTAAAAGGTGATCAAAATTATCAGTATGATACTTTTGTTAGTCAAGAACTAATAACACATATTGATGCTAATTATTCAACAAAGAAAGATCGATCGGCACGAGCAATAACAGGATTGAGCATGGGAGGACATGGAGCCATGACATTAGCGCTTAATCATCAGGATATATACGGTGCCGCCGGAAGTACCTCTGGTGGATTGGATATTCGTCCTTTTCCTATGAATTGGAATATCAAAAGTAGAATCGGAACCTATACGGCTCATCCTGTTGAATGGGAGAATAAATCAGTTATCAATCAGGTGCATTTGCTTGAACCCAACAAATTGGATTTGATCATAGATTGTGGGAAGGAAGATTTTTTCTATAAAGTAAATGTAGCAATTCATGATAAATTAGATTATAACAATATTCCACATACATTTATTACCCGGTCAGGTGCCCATAACTGGATTATTGGTCTAAATCAATCATTTATCAGATGGCATTTTTCAATGAGTTCTTTATAAAAAAAGATACTTTTGTAAAAAATTAATAAATAATTGGCTATTATGAATAAATGATTTATTTTTGTTTTCCAAAATCTTTATTAATTAATTATAAACTTATGACACAAAGCCTTGCTAACCACAAGGCTTTTTTTATCTTTGGTAAACACTAAATCAAAATAATGTTACGATCTCTTAGACCTATCTTTTTTGTCTTGTTCTTTTTATTTTTTTTCTCAAATTTGCTCAGGGCAAATTCCAATATTCTGGATACATTAAAAACGCAGCTAATGGTGAAACTCTAATTGGAGCAGTAATTCGGGATTTGAATTCTAGTCAGATTGCAAGAACAAATAATTATGGATTCTATTCCATTCAGTTGCCTGCCGGAAATCAATCTATTGCTGTATCTTATGTTGGATTTGATGAGCAAGTTTTCAATGTTGTGATTGATCGAGATAGTGTACTCAATGTTGATATGACCCCTGGAGGAAGAAAGCTTGACGAAGTTGTGGTGTCAGGAAGACGGAAGATCGGTAATGTATCTGGTGTGCAAACCGGTTTGGTTAAATTAGAAATAAAAGATATTAAAAATATTCCCGTTGTTTTTGGAGAGCAAGACGTTTTAAAAACAATTCAATTGCTACCAGGTGTGACAAGTGGAGGAGAAGGCAGTAGTTCTTTTTATGTGCGTGGTGGTGGGGGTGATCAGAATTTAATATTACTAGATGAAGCAGCGGTATATAATGCGTCACATTTATTTGGTTTTTTCTCTACATTTAATTCTGATGCGATTAAAGATGTGAATTTTTATAAAGGTGGTATGCCGGCACATTTTGGAGGTAAGGTTTCCTCGGTTATGGACATCAGTATGATTGATGGAAATAACAAGGAGTTTGGTGTAGAAGGAGGTGTGGGCTTAATCGCATCTAGACTTAAAGTGGAAGGACCTATAGTAAAAGACAAAGGGTCTTTTATGATTAGTGGACGTAGAACTTATGCCGATTTATTTCTTAAATTATCGAAGGATGAAGATGTAAACAAAAGCAAATTGTTTTTCTATGACCTGAATGCTAAAGTAAATTATCGTTTTGATAATAAGAATTCCTTGTTTCTATCTGGTTATTTTGGAAAAGATGCCATGGCCTATAGTGATTTGTTTGATTTTAATTGGGGTAATGCGACTGGTACGATACGCTGGAATCACGTTTGGACTAATAAGCTCTTTAGTAACACAACATTTATCTACAGCGATTTTAATTACAACGTGAATATTGAAGATAATTCAAACTTCAAAATCACTTCAAAGATTGAAAATTTGAATTTTAAACAAGATTTTCAATATTATCCTAATAATGATCATCAGATCCGGTTTGGAGTTCAAGCATCTGTTCAGACAATTCGTCCTGCCAGTCTTTTTGGGGGAGAGGGATCCGCAGTAAACACAATTGAGATCGAACCAAGAAAAGGGTTGGAGACGGCTGTTTACGTGTCAGATGAATGGTCTATATCAGATAAATTTAAAGCATTGTACGGTGTACGCGTTAATAACTATAGTATGTTAGGGCCAGGTACCATCTATAGTTTTGATGCTGATGGAAATGCCACAGAGAAAACTATTTATGAGAAAAATCAGATAATTCAAAATTATCTCACTGTAGAACCAAGATTGTCATTAAATTATATGTTCAATGACAATCAAAGTATAAAGGCATCCTTAAATCGTAATTCTCAAAACTTGCATCAGCTGACGAATACGACATCAAGCCTTCCAACAGATCAATTTGTTTTAAGTTCCAATAACATCAAACCACAGTTAGCAAATCAAGTATCACTAGGCTATTTTCAGAATTTTGAAATGCAAAATATGAAGCTTCGGTAGAAGCCTATTACAAAGATCTGCAAAACCAGATTGATTTTAAGAATGGTGCTGACTTACAGGCAAACGAAATGTTGGATGGAGAATTATTATTCGGTAAAGGAAGAGCTTATGGCGTAGAATGGTTTTTGAAAAAAAATAAAGGAAAATTAACAGGATGGTTGAGCTATACGCTATCGAAAAGTGAGCGTCAATTTGATCAGATTAATAATGGAGCATGGTTCAATGCCAGACAAGATAAAACTCATAATGTCGCTTTAGTAGCGATGTATAAGCTGACAGATAAATGGACTTTGGGCTCTACATTTGTTTACTACACAGGTGATGCGGTTACTTTTCCTTCTGGAAAATATCAAGTAGACGGTAAAACCTTGTTTTATTATACAGATCGCAATAGTTATCGGATGCCTAATTATCACCGTCTTGATGTATCTGCAACTTACGATCCAGGTGCCAAGCTCAATAAAAGGTATTCCTCATCGTGGTCTTTTGGGCTGTATAATGCATACAACAGAAAAAACGCGTACTTAATTGATTTTAGAGAGAATGAGGATAATGCTAATATTACCGAGGCTTACCGTATCGCTTTATTCGGTATAATTCCTTCTGTGACCTGGAATTTTAAATTTTAATGATTTTAAAAGTAAGGTACCGATAGGTATTCAAGAAGTTAAATCATCAAATCAAGCATTAGCGTGATGATCTATAAAAACTGATTATTAATGAATAAATAAATTATTGTGATGAATATAAAAACTGTTTTTAATTGTATCGTGTTGGTAACGGCCGTATTTTTAAGTTCATGTGAAGATAAAATAGATTTAGAGTTGGATGCTGTAGTCGGTAAATATGTTATTGTCGGAGATCTGCATAATGCAAATGTGTCTCAAACAATCTCCATTAACCGTGTTGTCGACTTTTCGAATACATCACCCAACGATCCGGTGTTAGGCGCTTATGTGCAAGTGACAAATATGAGTAGTGGCCGTTCTTATCAATTTGCTGATAGGAATAATGGTAGCTATGTTATTGATAGAATGACTTTCAAAGAAGGTGATCGATATGCCTTATCAGTTACAATGTCTGATGGAAGCCATTTTGAGTCAACCTGTATCATGCCTAAATATGTAGCAGTAGATTCCATCGGTTTAGTTCGTAAAAAAAGATTTAATGATGAATATATATATGCTTCATTTGGTTTTAATGATCCAGCTAATCAAGAAAACTATTACAAGTATAAGTTGAAATTGAATGATGAGGAATTTAAATTTAGCGATGTATTTAGTGATAAATTTAATGATGGATTATTTGTTGAGCATGAAATAAGTAATGAAGATGAAGACATAAAAGTTGGAGACGAAATTCAAGTTTTGAGACAATGTATCGCCAAGGATGTATACACATACTGGTCCAATGTTAAAGGGTTAAATCCAGGTTCTGCAGCTCCCTCTAATCCGATATCTAATATATCTAATGGTGCACTTGGATATTTTAGTGTTAGTAGTGCGCAATACTATGAACTAAAAGTACTTGAAAAAGCAAATCATAACACTTCGAATCGGTAGTTTTTCTCTAATAAATAAGCTATAGTTTTAGGAAGTGCATATTCTACACGAGGTATTGCTTTTATATTGTCATGAAAAACGATAATTGATCCATTTTCGGTATTTCTGATTGCATTTTTTAAACACTGGTCAGGGGAAAGTGAAAGGTCAAAATCACCGGTTAGAACATCCCACATAATAATTTCATATGCAGAATAGAGTTCTTTTAATTGAGATTTTTTAGCTCTTCCATATGGAGGGCGAAATAGCTTACTTTTGGTAAGCTCTTGACACTGTCGGATGTTTTCGAGATACTTAGCATCGTCAGTTTTACAGCCTTTTAAATGATTGTAAGTATGATTTCCGACTTGATGGCCTTCAGACAAAATTCTTTCGAATAAATGTGGATTTTTTTTAATATTTTCACCTACGCAAAAAAAGTCGCTTTGATGTTGTACTGTTTTAAAGTATCTAAAACAAATGGAGTTAATTCCGGAATAGGACCATCATCAAAAGTGAGGTAAATTTTGTTTTCTTTCCTTGATTTATTCCAGATTGATTTTGGATATAATAATTTAAGAAAGAAAGGTGCTTTAACGAGATACATACATTTTTATTTTAGCAAAAATATTAAAACTATTAGGTTCTTACTATGGACGATAGAAAAAATTATAAGAAAATGGCTTTTATGACCATCATGTTTTCCTTGATGGGGTATGCGGGGTTTGGACAAGGACAAATAACCGTAGAGGAAGCTATTCGAATTACTTTAGAAAGAAATCTGCAGGTCAAGCAGGCTAGTTTAAATAAAGATTTAGCGGCGCAGGACGTCTATCAGGCAAAATCCAATTTATATCCCGATTTGAGCATAGGTGTAAATCAGCGATTTAATAATGGATTTGCATTTGACCAAGTATCGGGTACTGTGATCACAGGAAATGAATGGACGAGGACATCTAGCGCTTCTGTGAGTTCTAATGTAACCATTTTTCAAGGTTTTCAGAAGATCAACCAAATCAAAGCTAATAAATTACTATTAGAGTCGTCCGCTACGCAAATTGAAAAGATAAAATATGATTTGATGTTATCTGTATTGGTTAATTATTTGGAAGCAATCACAAACAGTGAATTGACGATTGCGAGCCAGCAGCAGATTCTTTTATCCAAAGAGCAGGTGAAAAATGATTCCATCCAATTTCAAGTAGGTAATAAAACTTTGGCAGATCTTTCTCAATCTAAAAATCAAGTTGCCACGGATGAGCTTAATTTGGTAAATGCTAGAAATGCCTATGAATCTTCTTTATTGACATTGAAACAATTGATGGAGATGTCTCCACAAGCAGAGTTGAAATTGGTTAAACCAGAAGTAGAAGCGGTGGACTATGTGCTAGGTCAATATTCGGCAGTTAATGTCTTTGAAAAAGCTAAAAGTTTCAATCCAGAGGTAAAGAAGGCTCAATTAGATAAGGAAGTAGCATTAAAACAAATTGATATTGCGAAAGGAGGCTATTATCCTTCTCTTTCATTAGGAGTGAGTTATGGTACCAATTATTCTTCCAAAGGAAGAAATTTAATTACCGGAGATTATCTTCCTTTTGGTGACCAGTTTAATCAAAATAAATCATTTGGGGCAGGACTGACTTTGTCGGTACCAATTTTTGACAATAATAAAAACCGAATAAATGTATCAAAAGCTAAGATTAATCTAGAATTGGCAGAAACCAATCAACAGCTTTTAGAAACAAATTTAAATAAAACCGTTAATCAGGCTGTTTTAGACCTTTCTGCCGCAGCACAGCGTTATCAATCTAGTTTAGCTGCTTTTAGTAGTGCGACAGATGCATTTCAAGTGATCAAAGAACGCTATGATATAGGTATGGCGAATGGTATTGAACTGTTTACCGCACAAACAAATAGAAATAAAGCAGAATTTGATTTAATCCAAGCAAAGTATAATATGATCTTTAAAGATAAAATAATTGATTATTATGTTGGAAATCCAATTAAATTTGATATTAAATAACCCCTTAATGAAAATCTGAAATGGCTAAAAAGAAAAATAAATTACCAAAAATCATATTAATAAGTGCAGTTGTTCTATTAATATTGGTTTTAGTTGGCAGCAAATTGGGATGGTTCGGAAAAGGGGATATCGTTAAAGTTGCTGTAGATCCTGTAAAGGAAATGAATATCAATGAGCTGGTTTCTGCAAGTGGTAAAATTCAACCAGAATTTGAAGTTAAGTTGAGCTCTGAGGTATCTGGCGAAGTTGTGGAACTGAATATTAAAGAAGGTGATTTAGTGAAAAAGGGACAAGTTCTCTGTCGTATAAAACCTGATATTTTGCAATCAGGTTATGAAAGATCTATTGCGACTTTGAATTCTCAGAAAGCAAATCTCGCAGCTGCACAACAACAATTAAAACAGCAACAAGCTAATTTTAGTAATGTTGAAGCAACTTACAAGAGAAATCTTGAACTGTTTAATAAAAGAGTGATCTCAGCAGCTGAAATGGACAAAAGCTCGGCAGAATATTACTCAACTTTAGCAGCTATTGAAGCACAAAGACAGACTGTATTATCTACGAAATTTGGTATAGACCAATCTCAGGCAACTGTCAAAGAAGCAAAAGATAATTTAGATCGTACAACAATTTATTCGCCAAGTGACGGTGTCGTGTCATTATTATCTATTGAGTTAGGCGAGCGTGTGGTTGGAACGGCACAGATGGCGGGTACAGAAATCATGCGTATAGCTAATATGGACGCTATGGAAGTGAATGTGGATGTGAATGAAAATGATATTAATCGCGTCCGTGTAGGAAACGAAGCAGAGATTGAAGTTGATGCTTATCAAGATCGTAAATTTAAAGGTATTGTTACTGAGATAGCTTCTTCATCTAAAAATATTGCTACAGTGACTGCTGGTTCATCAACCGAGCAGGTTACAAACTTTAATGTCAAAGTGCGTATACAATTGAGCTCTTATGAGGATTTAATTAAGGAGAATAGTGCCTCTCCTTTTAAACCAGGTCTATCTGCAACAGTACAGATCTTTACTAAACATCAGAAGGGGTTGGCTATTCCAATACAATCTGTTACCATCAGAAATGGTACGGGAGCAGATAGTTTAAGCACAGACAGTTTGAAAGAATATGTATTTGTCTTTAACAATGGATTGGTTAAACAAACCGTTGTGAAAACAGGCATTCAGGACGATAAAAATATTATAATTTTATCGGGTCTGAAAAAAGGTGATGAGGTTGTCTCAAGGCCATTTGATGCTATTTCTAAAACTTTAAAGAACGATAGTAAAGTAGAAAAGTAGATAAAAATAGTTTATAACGTATTTTGATGTAGTATTTATCTGGTTTTCAGATTATTTAGTTTTGTTTTATTTAAATTTTATGTATTTTAAATGAAAACTAAATTATTGTGCTACGTCAGTTTTTTAAATACTTCAAGTTCTCAAGAACTGACAGAATGGATTCTTTGTACTGAGTATATTGATGCTATTCCTGTTCAGTTTTCCTTTTATAGCCAATTTTTTTAGTAAACCCGACTTAAATTTAGAAAATTACAATATTCAGGCTTTTACATCTGTTGAAAATGATACAACAGATGTTGGTCAATCGAATGAATATCGGTCTTTAGGGGATCATAAAGATAAAGATCCTTATGATAAAGGGGGTGAAGGTAGTTTATTTCGATTTGATCCCAATCGTTTGGATAAAGCAGGCTGGATAAAACTGGGATTGAAAGAGAAACAGGTTCAGGTCATACTCAATTATAGAGAAAAAGGAGGCCGATTTTATAAAAAGGAAGATTTAGCTAAGATCTATTCTATCTCTCCGGCTACATTTAAGCAATTGGAAAATTATATTGAAATTGCACCAACGACAGTTAAAAATCAGGTTCAAAATAGAGGAAAAGATAGTTTAGCTCAGTTTAAAAATGATTCTGAGAATAAATTAAAAACTCGAGAGATCGACATAAACAATGCGGATACTACTGCTTTCATAGCGCTAAAAGGTATCGGTTCAACTTTTGCCAAAAGGATTGTGAAATATAGAGAGTCTCTGGGTGGCTTTGTATCTGTTGATCAGATTAAAGAGATTTATGGGCTGCCTGTTGAAACATTTGATGCCATACTTCCTTTTCTAAAGATTAGTCCTCATCATGCAGTTTCAAAATTAACAATTAACGAGCTTGATGTAAGTCATTGTCTAAACATCCTTATATTAGTTTTAAGCAAAGTACTGCAATCGTCAATTACAGAAATCAACATGGTCATTTTCGTAATTTGGAAGATTTAAAAAAGGTCATCTTATTAGATGATGATTTTTTGCGTAAACTTGCTCCGTATTTAATCTTTTAAAGATGCTTGAAGAAAAATTAAAACATATCATTCGGGATGTATATGATTTCCCTAAACCTGGAATTGTTTTTAAGGATATTACACCGCTATTGCAAAATGCACAGCTGTGTGAAGAGATGGTCGACGCTTTTGTAGAACAGGTAAAGGATTGTAAACTTGATGCTGTTGCTGGTATTGAGAGCAGAGGTTTTCTGTTTGGAATGATGTTGGCCAATCGTTTGAAGATTCCTTTTGTTCCCATCCGTAAGCAGGGGAAATTACCCTTTCATACAATTTCAGAGTCTTATGCTCTTGAGTATGGACAGGCGACTATAGAAATCCATGAAGATGCCTTTCCAAAAGGAAGTAGAATTCTCATCCATGATGACTTGCTGGCTACAGGTGCACTGTAGTGGCTGCAAGTAAATTGATTGAAAAATTAGGTGGTGAAATCGCTGGATATTGTTTTGTCATCAGCCTAGATTTTTTAAATAGCCAGGGAAGATTAACCCGGTTTAGTCCCCATGTTTTTTCATTAGCACATTATAAATAATTTAATTTATAAAAACCCTCAACATATTTTATGGAATGGATCTCAGACCCACAGATTTGGATTTCACTACTGACATTGACAGTACTGGAAGTCGTGCTTGGAATAGATAATATTGTTTTTATCTCTATTCTTAGCGGTAAACTCCCTGCCGAACAGCAAAAAAAGGCCCGTCAGTTAGGTTTGATGTTGGCATTAGTAACTCGTGTGCTTCTGTTATTTTCAATTAAATGGATCATGTCTTTGACAGAACCATTTATTAATCTTGCAACTACTTTTGGTATTGACAATCCGGATTGGTCTCGTTATCTAGAATTATCAGGTAGGGATCTAATTCTATTTATTGGAGGTCTATTTTTAATTTATAAAAGTACGACCGAGATACATCATAAAATGGACGGGCACATTGAAGAACATAAAGTCAATAAAAAGGGTGTAACTTTTTTAAGTACAATTTTTCAGATATTAATCTTAGATATTGTTTTTTCATTAGACTCTGTGATCACTGCGGTTGGTATGGTTGATCAAATAGGTGTGATGGTTGCGGCAGTAATTATTGCTGTTGTTATTATGTTACTATCCTCCGAGCAGATCAGTAAGTTTGTCAATAATTATCCTTCCGTGAAAATGCTAGCTTTGTCTTTCCTTCTTTTGATCGGGGTGTCGCTGACAGCAGAAGCATTTGATCAGCATATTCCAAAAGGATATATTTATTTTGCAATGGCTTTCTCTGTTTTAGTCGAATTTTTAAATATTAAAAGCGAGAAAAAACAGATGCATAAACAGCATGATAAATAGATGAAGATTTAAAATAAAAAAAGCGGGGGTTATCATTTTGATAACCCCCGCTTTTTTTATTGCTTATTATAAGCTTAATGCCGCCGCTTGTGCGATTTTTTTAGGAATATCGGTGTTTTCCATTTTGTGAGTAAACAGTTCAGAGCCAGCTCCGATTGCATAAACAGGAACGTAACCTGCAGAGTGATTGCCAGAAGCCCATGATATATTTGCGACTTCGTTTAATGTTTTGACAGCTTCAGCTACTAGTTTTTCATCATTGGCATACAGGCTTTTTTCTGTTGCGTTTACATGTTTGATAAAACTATTCTCATATGCCTGGAACATAGCTTTTTCTTGACGTTCATTGACTTTAATTTTTGTCCATAAACCAAGATTTTCTGCTAGTATATTTTTGATTTGCTCCCAAGTTGTCTTAGGTTGTTCTATACGTATTTTAGTAATTATTTTAGAAAGTTCTCCCTGAGAAACTTTTTGGTTTACGAGGGCTTTGAAGTTTAAATTGCTACTTCCATTTCCTAAGGTTATACCGCCTGTTTCATGGTCGGCAGTAATAATGATTAATGTTTCTTCCGGATGTTTTAAGTAAAAATCATAAGCAACCTGTACGGAGTTATTGAAATCGACTACTTCATGCAGTGTAGTTGCCGCATCATTGCTGTGGCTGGACCAATCAATCTTTCCTCCCTCGACCATTAAGAAAAAACCTTTATCATTATTTTTTGTCAGTGACTCAATTGCTACTTCCGTAATTTCTTTAAGATTGAGATCTCCATCTTTTTGATCGATTGCAAATTTTAAGGATTCAGGATCAGTATCTTTATTGTTAATCAAGATCATCTTATCTGCTTTTGATTTCAATCGATGATAATCCGATTTTCCAAAAGCTAATGTATAACCTGATTTCTCAAATAATGTGAAAATTGGCGTTACAGATTCTTTGGCAGCATTCGTATTAGGCTTTAAAAAGCCAGATCCTCCAAAAAATCAAAGTTTGATTTAGGAATATCTGTTGCTATTTCATAATATTTATTTCTGCTTGTTTGATGTGCATAGAATGAAGCAGGAGTAGCATGATCAATGCTGACACTAGTTGTGATGCCGACTTTTAGCCCCTTTTCTTTAGCCGCATAAGCGATGCTTTTTAAAGGTTTTGTTTGTGTTGAGTCCATTCCAATAACACCATTTTTAGTTTTTGATCCTACAGCAAGTGCTGTTCCACCAGCAGCAGAATCGGTAATGCCATTGGATAGGGAGTATGTAGAAGCAAAAGTAGCGACAGGAAAAAGCGAAAATACTAAAGGTTTCAAACCGATTCTATTTTCAAGGTCTGCCAAATAGACTTCTGTAGAATTGACCTGATTGAGTCCCATACCATCACCGATCATATAGAATATATATTTAGGTTTATTTTGAGCAAATAAAATAGATAGTGATGCTAAATAGAAAAATGTCGTTGCGAGTGTACGTTTGATCATGTTTAATAATAGTTGATGTTGGTATTTATAGTCTTAATATCATATTAATGGGCTAATATAGCAAACCCATATTTGTTTAATGTTAAGTTTTAAAATTCAGCATTATATATTGTGTTAAAACAATTCTTGGTATGTAATTGTTACAACAAGGTGAAATTGTAGCATAGCACTTGATCGTGAAGTGTAACTTAAAGTAACGGATAAACTAAAATTTGAACATTATGGAAATTAACCTTTTAAATTCTGCTAAAGAATTTTTTAATGATGAAGTCTTATCTAAGCTCGGTAATTCCGTAGGGGAAGATAAAGAAAAAGTGAAATCAGCTATTGGAGCAATTGTTCCTACTGTTTTCTTAGGGTTGCAAAAAGAGTCAGGAAGTGGCTTAGCTGCAATTTTAGAGAAAGCTAAACAATATTATGGAGATTTTAATTTTGGTGACTTTTTAAAAACCAATACTGAAACAGGACGTATCAATGGATTGGTAGATGCAGAGCCTATTGAACCTCATCACAATGATCTTTTACAATCTATCTTTGGAGACAAGTTTAATTCAATTATTTCAAGCTTAGGCAGCCTTGTTGGAGGCAATGAATCCACTGTTGAAAAGTTATTAAGTGTTTCATTACCTGCTGTATTCTCGGGTTTAACACAAAATGGAACAAATTGGGATGTAAGTGCAATCGGTCGATTATTAAATGAAAATAAGGATAATTTTACAGCCGCATTGCCTTCAGGATTAGGACTAGCGGCATTTGGAACTTCTTTTGCTCAGGCGGATCAAATTAGATCCTCTTCTACTGATAGTGAATTACACGATAGCAGTATTACAGATAAGCCTGTAGAAGCAATATTGGTATCAGTGCCAGTTACTAAAGAGGAACCTCAAGTTACTCACCCAGAAGAGGTCACAAATGAATCTGTTTCCAAAGAGGAAGAGTTGACTGTTGTAACACTACCTATTGTTCCACCGAAACCTGTAAATCATGATAATCCAGTCACTGCAGCACCTCCGGTTGTGCCTCCTATTGATCATGTTCCTATTATTCCACCTCCGCCTTCCGGTCCCATTGTTGATCCATTACATACAGAAACCCCGTCTTCTGGCGGTGGAGGAATTTGGAAAATTTTAATACCCATCGTAATTATTGCTGTTCTTTGGTTCTTATTCGGGAAAGGCTGTAAAGGTGATAAAGATCAGGTAGTTGTTACCGATAGCATGAATACAACAGCTGTAGACACAAGTTTGACTGTTGTTGCTGTTACTCCGGTCGTTCGCGAAGTTTAGAGGTGATTTTGCCGGATAGTGTAAAGTTAAAAGCCTATAAAGGTGGTATTGAAGATCAGTTGGTGCAGTTTCTAAAAACAGACTACAAAGCGCTAAGCGAGGATGAACTGAAAGATAAGTGGTTTAATTTTGATAATTTAAATTTTGAAACAGGTACGGCTAAAGTGCTTCCTGAAAGTCAAGTTCAATTAGAAAACATAGCGGCAATTCTAAAAGCTTTCCCTGCAGCAACTGTAAAGATTGGCGGGTATACAGATAAAACTGGAAATGAGGATTTTAATAAGAAATTATCTACAGATCGCGCTGAGGTAGTTAAAGTATATTTGATTGGAAAAGGACCTAGTAGTCAGGTTATTGGCGCTGAAGGTTATGGTTCTGAGTTTGCAAAAGCAGCAGCTGATGCACCTGAAGCGGAACGCGTATTGGATCGTATCGTTGCTATAAGCGTACGATAGGTCCAATTGGAACAGAAAAAGGAGGTGAACGAAGTTCATCTCCTTTTTTTTATTTCACTATAATATTGCATTTTTGCGGATATGGAAAACAAGGTAAAGGAAATTTTAAAATCTGACTTTGAAAAATATATGCGTTTTGCAGTACAGTCGGGCGCAGGATTTGGATTTGACATTTTCGGTGAATATGCAGTATCGGTATTAAATTTTTATGTGGGAAGTGCAATTTTAACCTATGAAAACAAGCTTGAGGCTTCCTTGTATTTGCTTGAATTATACAATAAGGGACTTGGTGGGATTATCACGGAGGAAGATCGTGAAGAGCTGGCTCGAGTTTTTGCTCAAGACCCAACTCTTGACTATGGTGTATTAAAGCCTATTTTTGGCTAATCTTGTTTGGTCCAAACCAGGTTTTCGATGGCATAACCAGATTTACGCGCATATTCCAAATAGGCTAATTTAATATCTTCAGGTATTGTCTTTTCTCTGGATAATATCCACATATAATCCAAATTATCTCCAAAAATGAGTGCATATTGATAATCTTGATCAATTTTCACTACATGATAACCACTGTAAAATGGACCGAAAAAGGATACCTTTAAAGCCGCTTTTTTGATGAATCAATAGGCTTTGCTTTACCGATTGACTGTTTCCATTTATTTTTTTTGTCATGAAATCCCTGATTATTTACCGCAATGCTACCATCATTATTTTTGTTATAAGTAGCAGTAACCTGTGACAGACCTTTTTCCCATTTAAAATCTAGCCTTGCTATTTCATACCACTTGCCTAAGTAACGATCTATGTCAAAAGGTTCGATGACTTTGACTTTGGATTTTACTGGTTTTAACGCATTGTAAGCGAACGTGACGGCAGCGGTAGCGGCGAGTATGAGAAGTGATTTTTTCTTATCCATAATAATGATGATTTGTTCATAAATCTGTGAGCTGTGCCTATGGGTACATGCAATAAAAACGCCAAAGTGGAGACGAATGTTTAGTCATTTATGAAAATAAAAGTAGTATTTTCGTCATTTTAAAATTAAGTACCATGTATTCAAGAGAAGAAGTAAAACAGTTGAAGGAGACTTTTTGGACCCGATTTGGACAGTATATGGCTTTAAATAACTCTGCTGATGGAGAGAAAATTAATTGGGTAAACTATAGAACCGGTATTAAAAATCTACGCTTTAAGATGGAGGCAGATAAACGCCTTTCTTTAATAGCAATTGAGTGGAGTCATCGTGACCTATCAATGCGTAAACTTATGATGGAGCAGTTTGAAGAGTACAAAACCATTCTAACAGCTATACTAGGAGAGGAATGGACCTGGGATCTGGAGATGGAAGATGAACAAGGGAAATCTGTAAGTATGATCTATATGACTATGGAGGGAAAAAGTATTTTTAAACAAGAAGACTGGCCCGATCTGATATCATTTTTCAAACCAAGATTAATTGCTCTCGATGAGTTTTGGTGTGATGCTCAATATGGGTTTGAAATTTTCAAAAGTTAAATTATTACGTCAATAGGGTTTTATTTGAGGATGTAATTTTTACCTTTGCGCTAAAATTGTATTGTTTATGAAAAATATACTAAAAAGTCTAATTGTACTCGCAATGACTTTGCAGATTTCTTCCGTATTCGCATGGGGATCTACTGGACATCGTGTCGTTGCTGAGGTCGCAGAACGTCATCTGACAAAAAAAGCAAAAAAGAATATTCAAAAAATAATTGGAAAACAGAAACTAGCTTATTGGGCAAATTGGGGTGATTTTATTAAATCTGATCCGCATGATGAATTTAAAAAATTGGGGAATTCTCATTTTATAAATACTAATCCGCATCTACCTTGGGCTGATTTTCAGTTAGCAATGGAAAATTCCAATGAAGAAAATTTATACAAAACGGTGTTGAGATTGGAAAAATCATTTTCAGAAAAAGATTTAACGCTTGAAAAAAAGAAACAAAATTTATACATGCTGATCCATTTAATCGGTGACGCTCATCAGCCGATGCACGTAAGTAGAGCCGAAGATCAAGGTGGAAATAAAATTGAAGTAAGCTGGTTCGGAAAAAAATCTAATATACACCGTGTATGGGATTCAGATTTGATCGATGGTGAAAAATATAGCTATACTGAATATGCAACAGTGTTGGATATTTTAAGTAAAAATGAAGTTAAGCAGGTGCAAGGTGGTACATTAGCGAGCTGGTTGTATGAGTCAAATCAGCTTTCAGATAAAATCTATGCAGATGTTGAGCTCAACGCAAACTTATCTTATAACTACATTTATAACAATATTTATAAAGCAGAAAATTGTATGCTTAGAGGTGGTTTACGTTTGGCAAAAATCTTGAATGATGTTTTTGGTTAATCATTAGTCTTATAAAATAAAAAAGGGAAATGAATGTATTCATTTCCCTTTTTTATTTTCGGTATTATTGTTGTGGTCAGATTAATACAACGAATTTTCTTGTCGTTTTTATTTTTACGCCTTAATATATGACCATATCACTACTGTTCAAGAAGATAACACCATTTGCCAAGCCCTATAAAAACCTCATCTTTTATACCTTAGTTTTAACCTTGGTCGGATCTTTTGCCGCGCAGATTAATGCCTTCATCTTGAAATATACGGTAGATACTATCAGTGACTTGATGGTCGCTAAAGAACCGCTGTCTAGAGGTATGCATTTGATCGGGATTATCTCTGCAGTTCTTTTGGTAAAAGAGATTGTCTATTCCTTTATTCAGTTTGGACAGAAATTCTACGGTGAAAAACTACGTATATTTATTGCAAGAGATTTTTCACAACAGATTGTAGAAAAAATATTGACGTATAAAATGGCTTTTTATACGTCAGAAGAAAATGAAAGCGGAAAATTGCAGACACGGATTGATTCGGGAATTAGCTCGCTGACACGTTTAGTTCAGAATTTCTTTATCGATATCCTTCCTTTATTTGCGAATGCCATCGTGGCGCTCGTATGTATGTTTATGGCTAATGTGTACGTCGGATTGGTTGGGCTCGCAGTTATACCAATTTATTTCTACATCAGTCAAACACAAGCTGGAAAACTTAGTGGATTTAGACGGCAGATGCGAAAATATAGAGAATCCAAGAATAATAGAATCATTAATTTAATTGACTCTATATTGGTCATAAAATCTTTTGTACGCGAACCTGAAGAAGCAGACCGTCATGAGAAGATTCAATTTGAAATGACGGAAAATCAGATGCAAACACGAAAAACGAGTTTCATTTTTGATAGTCTAAAGAATTTTATTGAGCAGATAGCAGTTGTTGCAATTATTGTTTTAACTGCTTTTCTGGTGCTGGACAATCAGATTACAATTGGAGCGATTATGTTTCATATTATGTTATTTTCAAATGTTTCAGCTCCTATTCGTCAACTGCATCGTATCTATGATGAGGTAAATGATGCTTTAATTTACTCGGAATCATTTTTCGAAATATTGGAGTCTGATGTTTTGATTGAGGGAAGCGGTACTTTTATACCAGATAAGATCAAAGGCCATATTGTGATTGAAGACGTATCATTTGAATATCCTAACGGAACCCATGCACTAAGAGATATTTCTTTTCAAATCAAACCAAATCAGATCACAGCGCTTGTTGGATTAAGCGGCGCAGGGAAAAGTACAGTTATAAATCTTTTAGATAAATTTTATGAACCTACAGCTGGTCGGATTTTATTAGATGGAGTTGATCTTAAAAACTATGATACTAAATTTTTAAGAAAAAATATCGGTATGGTTCTTCAGCGCAACCATATTTTTAAAGGTTCTATTTTTGAAAATATTGAATATGGAAAGATAGGGAGTAGTAAAGAAGAAATTGTTAAGGCAGCTAAAGAAGCTTACATTCACGAACAGATTATGGAGTTGCCTCAAGGTTACGATTCTGGAGCTCATTTGCTTTCAGGGGGGCAACAGCAACGAATAGCAATTGCCCGCTTGTTTTTGAAAAATCCTCCGATTATCTTTCTAGACGAACCTACTGCGAATTTGGATGCCATTGCTACCGAACAAATAAAAAATAGTTTGGATGCTATAAAAAAGGATCGTACGGTTATTATTGTGTCTCATAGTATTTCCCAAATTATAGACTCCAATGAAATAGTGGTGATGGAAAAAGGTAGGGTAGTCGAGAAGGGCATTCATGAAGATTTATACGATCATCGTGGCACTTATTATAAGATCTTTTCTGCTATGGCTAATAGTCTCAATTTGGATAAAATTAGTAAAACATTAAATCATTAATGGTTTTTGCTGTGCAGATACATTCCTACTACTACAAGTAAAATACCGGTTGTAGCCAAGTTGTTTGGGAAAGCAGTTTGCAATATGATAATTTCCCCTATTAATGTGAAAATCACTTCCATAGCCTGTGTTGCCTCAACTGCGGCAAGTGCTTTATGGTCATGTTGCACTAATTCTGTCCCTTTAAAAAAAGTAGCGTTGCGATAACACCAGAAAATAAGGCTATTAATAAGGTCTGTAACAATTGACTTTGATCGGGAAGTCCATGCTCCTGAAAGCCAAAGAACATCAGAATAATCCAGAATGGCATGCTTGCGAGCGTCATACCCAATGTACGCTGGTACGTGTCCAAAGAGCCTTTTGTTAAGGCCATCATTTTACGGTTACCAACAGGATAAGCAATTGCGGCTATTAGTACAGGAATAGTTCCGAGCAATATTGTTGACAACGGAGTAGATTTAGCCTCAGAAATTTGCATGACTAGGATACCCAAAAAGATGATACAGGAAAAAAATAAGGTCGATTTAGAAAATGGCTGTCGATTTTCTTTACGTTGCATGAAATGACCTATAAACATACCGGCAATAATGGTAAATTCAAAGGTTCCTGCAACTAACCAGGAAGGACCATAGCTTGCCCCAAATGTCAACAGAGCATAGAAAATTCCAAATCCAAGTGTACTCCAGAGCAACCATTGCCCTAGATTTCTTTTCATTTCAATCAATAATTGTTTTAAATTTCCACGTATAATAACGATAAGTAACAATATCGGTAGCATCCATACAAAACGTAAGGCTGAAGACCACTGCCATCCACCTCCCGAAACTGCCATGATGCGGTTGAGGACAAAAGTGCTAGCGAAAAATAATGAGGCTAATATACCAAATGAAAGTGCTTTTGATTTAGCGGTAAGGAGCATGTTTATATAAGAATCAGGATTTGTAACTTCTAAAGTAATTAATGAATAGGACAATGTCAAGACCGATTATATGATATGTCTTGAAAAGATATTCTTTATTTATGCATCAATTGTTACTAAAATTTGTTTATTTTGCATCCTTAATAAAACATGAGTAAGAAAATTAATCATTATGATTATACAACCAAGAACTAGAGGATTTATTTGTTTAACCTCGCATCCAGAAGGAACTGCGAAAAACATTAAAAACCAGATTGAATACGTAAAATCTAAAGGTGAAATTGCTAATGGCCCTAAGAAAGTCTTGGTCATTGGTGCATCAACAGGATTCGGTATTGCATCTCGTATTTCAGCAGCATTCGGTTCTGGAGCAGCAACAATTGGCGTATTTTTTGAAAAACCGGCAGCTGAAGGGAAACCTGGTACAGCTGGTTGGTACAATACTGCTGCTTTTGAAAAAGAAGCACATGAGGCTGGTCTTTATGCAAAAAGTATCAATGGTGATGCTTTTTCTGATGAAATCAAAAAACAAACTATAGCATTAATCAAGCAGGATTTAGGTCAAGTTGATTTAATAATCTATAGTTTAGCTTCTCCGAGACGGACACATCCAAAAACAGGTGTTTCATATGCTTCTGTTTTGAAACCGATTGATGTTCCTTTTACAAATAAAACAGTGGATTTTCATACTGGTGTGATTTCTGATATCACGATTAATCCGATTGATAATGAAGAAGATATTGCGAATACAGTAGCAGTAATGGGGGGAGAAGATTGGAAATTTTGGATTGAAGATTTAAAAGAAGCTGGTGTATTAGCAGATGGTGTTAAAACAGTGGCTTATTCGTATATCGGTCCTGAGTTAACATTCCCTATTTACCGTAACGGTACAATTGGCCGTGCGAAGGATGATTTAGAAGGTACTGTACCTGCTTTAAATGATTTATTGAAAGATATTAACGGTATTTCGTACGTTTCGGTTAATAAAGCTTTGGTAACGCAATCAAGTTCTGCAATTCCTGTTGTTCCTTTATATATTTCTTTACTATACAAAGTGATGAAAGAAAAAGGTATTCACGAAGGTACAATTGAGCAGATGCAACGTTTATTTGCAGAGCGTCTTTACACAGCTGACGGTAAAGTTCAATTGGATGAAAAAGGTCGTATCCGTGTAGATGATTTGGAAATGAGAGCTGATGTTCAAGCAGAAGTAGCGGCACTTTGGGAAAAAGCCTGTACAGAGAACCTATCAGAAATTTCTGACATTCAAGGTTACCGTGACGAATTCTTTAACCTATTTGGTTTTAATTTTGATGGTATCGACTATAATGCAGATACAAATGAATTGGTAAACGTACCAAGCATTTAAGCTGTTACTATAGCATATAATAAATAAAGGCGACCATTGGTCGCCTTTATTTATTATATGCTATTTTATGACACTTTTAAAGATTGTCGAAAATGTTTCGTTCTGCAGATTGACTTTATTTATAAACAAAAAAGAGACTGTCTCCTTATTAGGTAACAGTCTCTTCTATTTTATATGATTCAATCGGAAGATTAGTGTTTGAAATGACGCACTCCTGTCGTCACCATTGCTAATCCTTTTTCATTACACATGTCGATTGATAATTGATCTTTGATTGAGCCTCCTGGTTGAAGAACTGCTGCAATACCGGCTTCTGCTGCAATTTCAACACAGTCAGGGAAAGGAAAGAAAGCATCAGAAGCCATTGAACATCCTTTAAGTCAAATCCGAAAGCATTCGCTTTTTCAATAGCTTGTTTTAATGAGTCAACTCGTGATGTCTGACCAACACCTGAAGTGATCAATGTGCCATTTTTAGCAAATACAATTGTATTTGATTTGGTATGTTTAACAATTTTGTTTGCGAAAAATAAATCTTCTAATTGAGCCGCTGTTGGGACAACTGTAGTAACAGCAGTCATTTGCTCAGGTCCTTCAACTGTATTGTCTTTATCTTGTTGTATAACACCATTTAACAATGTTTTGAATTGTTGTGATGGTAATTCAACCTCCTTACGAACTAGAATGATACGATTTTTCTTTGCTGTAAGAATTGCAATTGCTTCTTCTGAGTAAGCAGGCGCAATAAGAACCTCGAAAAATAAATTATTGATTTCAGTGGCAGTTTCAGCATCTACTTCACCATTAGTGATTAAAACACCACCGAACGCAGAAACAGGGTCACATGCTAAAGCATCCACCCATGCTTGTTTGATTGTAGGACGTGAAGCTACACCACATGCATTTGTATGTTTTAAAATTGCAAATGTAGGCTCCGTAAATTCATCAATGATCGCAACTGCAGCATCTACATCTACCAAATTGTTGTAGGATAATTCTTTGCCGTTCAGTTTTGTAAACATAGCATCTAAATCACCATAGAAAACACCTTTTTGATGTGGATTTTCACCGTAACGTAATACTTGAGCTTTTTGTTCCGATTGTTTGAATACATCAAGCGTATTTTCTTTATTGAAATAATTGAAAATAGCAGTATCGTAATGTGAAGAAGTATTGAAAGCAAGCTTAGCAAATTCTTTACGTTGCTCCAATGTAGTTGTACCTTCTTGATCTGCTAACATTTCCTCTAAAGCTGTATAATCATTTTTAGAAGATAGGATAACAACATCATTGAAGTTTTTAGCAGCCGCACGAATCAATGAAATGCCACCGATATCAATTTTTTCAATAATGTCTTCTTCAGAAGCTCCAGAAGCTACTGTTTCCTCAAAAGGATATAAATCAACAATGACTAAATCTATTTCCGGAATTTCGTACTGTGCTAGTTGCTGTTGATCGCTTTCTAAAGGTCTTCTCGCTAATATACCACCAAATACTTTTGGGTGTAATGTTTTTACACGACCACCTAAAATGGAAGGATAGCTCGTTAGGTCTTCTACAGGAACTACATCAATACCTAAATCTTTGATGAAAGCTTCTGTGCCACCTGTAGAATAGAAGGTAACACCGTATTTGTTTAATAATTGAATTAATGGTGCTAAGTTGTCTTTATAATATACAGACACTAAAGCATTTTTAATCTTTACAGAATGGCTCATTAGTATAATTTGTTTGCTGGCGCAAAGATAGGTAAATAATAAGTATGCACAAACCCTTTAGGAACGATTGAAAGTAAAAAAGACTGTTCTACACAGTCTTTTTATTGTTATTTATAAATTTTATCTTTTAAATCCGCGCAGATATCATCTGTGATCTTCCAGATCGGTTCAGGATCGTCCGTATTATTGATTATAACCTGATCACAACTATTTTTGTAGGGCAATAAATATTCATTGTAAGACGGTAAAACATGATTAACCCATTTATAACGAACATCATCTTCAAAATAACCACGCTCTATTAAATCTCGTCGTAATCTGCGTTCCAATGCGATATCTTGGTTTGCATCTAAAAATATCCGATGATCGATTAACTTGTTTACTTCTGTATAATGATAGATAAACAGTCCTTCAATAATCAAAATAGGTGCTGGTTTAATTTCCAGCATCTTTGGTTTTATAGCAGGGTTATTGAAGGTATATTCTTCTTTATAAATTGTTTTTCCGTCAAATAGATCACTAATATCTTTATAAAAAGCATTTCGGTCAATCGAAGTTGGAAGATCAAAATTATACAATTTATTTTCTTCCTGCGTCTTTGTATTTGCTGGTATGTAATAGTCGTCCTGTGAAATAAGCGTCACTTCGTCGGGACTAAAGTGTTTCAAAAAACAGTTTAGAAAAAATGTTTTACCAGAACCGCTACTACCTGCGATTCCAATGACATATGGTTTTTTATTCATTTAATATATAATATTCGAAAAGAATCGATCAGCACTAATCCTCTAAAGGAACTCCGTAAGTAATTTCGACTTGAAAGCGCTTATCTAAAGCGCCTATGTAAGCGGCCGCAGATTTTGATAAAACAACAATGGCGTTATGTGTATCTGCATTTTCATTAAATTTACCAACCACTTTGGCGTAGGTCACGCTTCTTGTCATCGGATTGGTAATTTTAAGCACGGTACCTACTGCTGCAGTTTTATGTAATGCTAAATTACTGGTCCCATTTTCATTCAGTCCATCTATCCAAACGCCAATTCCACGTTCCGTTTTCTCGCGAATACCATATTTGTTAGCTGCAATAACGGGTTCTTCTACAGCAGTGGTATCTGGACCGATAAATAGCGTGTCTGGTTTTTGAGGTATATTTAAGTTGCTGTTATTAGGGATTTTTAATATTTGGCCTCCGCTGATACTGTTTGACCGCAGATTATTTGCTCTCTTTATTTCTTCAACAGTTACGTCAAATTTACGTGAAATAGCATACAGAGTCTCTTGGTCACCAACTTTATAATCGATCAGTTCTTTTTGGGAGCCTTTAACTGTAGAATTCTTTGAATTGTTTGGAGTTACATAAAACATGCGACCGGTCGGGATTTTGACAATCTGGCCAAGAGCTAAAGTTTTGTTTCCATTTAATTCCGTTATTTTACCTACGGTAGTTTTATATTTTTTGCTTAACTGGTAATAGTTATCGCCTTTTTCAATTTTGAAAAGAACATATTCTTGTCCATCAATTTTTTCAACTCCGATGGAGTCGGGTGCTGCTGCAATCGTAAATGTGCTCGCTGACACATTGTTATGATTTATCGCTAACATTGCTAATGATAAGAATGCTAGTGTTTTATATGTGGTAGATTTTGATAGAATGTTCATCATGTTTTACAATTATACTAAATACGATACAAATTCTTGTTTATTGTGTGTTAAAAGAAAAATCTGACACCCAATTTGAAAATAGATTTGCACCAGTTTTAAATCCAGATCGCTAATAATTAACGTTTCATCTAGAACTTGTTTTTTATCAGAAAGCAACAATCTGATGGTATATTTTTTTCCCGTTTTTCATGATAAGACCATAGAAAATGATCATTGCATTTACTGATCCATAGATCTTCATTATTTTTAATATGCTGCAAAAATGAAGGTTTTTGCGCATTAAATTCCAAAGGAAAGACTATATCATTTTCAAAAGGTTTAATTTCTGAAGGTATTGTCGTTAAAATTTCTTTTGAAAGAAATGAGAAATACTGTTCGAAACCTGCAGTGATATGTTGTGGACGAACATGTACATAACCATTGAGTATCCCAAGATATTGGTATTGATGGTATAAATAAGTCGTATCTGGTTTTTGATGAAATAGCATCCAAACACCTGGAGATACAGGACTATTTTCAGAAACTTTCCTTAACACGACAACTTGATCTTGGATAGCCGCTAAAGTCCATTCCTTTTCTGGTAGTCTAAAATGATCTAAATACACTGTACCTTTAAAATCCAGAACTGTGATGTAAGGAACAGTATTTTCAGGATCGCGGCACTCAATAGCAATCAATCTGCTTATTTCATCTATTTCTATTTTCCAGACCGGAAATCTGAAGGTTTGAGAAAATGCGTTAGAAATAGTATATTTAGACATAGCAAATGTATTAATCGCTTGTTTATTTTTTTAATAATCTTATTTATGGAAGGCAAAATTAGTAAATCATTTTTAATAACAGTCTTTTTAAGCTTGGTATTATTCACATCAAGTTTTGCCCAAAAGGTGTATGTGTTTGAATTAAAGGATGATATAGGGCCAAGTGCCTGGCGTACAGTAAAACAAGTTTACGACAGCGCACAGAGTAAAAAGGTGGATTATGTGTTAATGGAATTGAATACATATGGAGGAGCCCTAAATTTTGCAGACTCTATCCGGACAAAATTGCTTGACTCAAAGATTAAGACGATTGTTTATATTAATAATAATGCAGCTTCTGCAGGAGCGCTGATATCCTTGGCGAGTGACTATATTTATATCCATCCGGGGGGAAGTATAGGCGCAGCAAGTGTTGTCAATGCTAATGGAGAAGTGCTTCCTGAGAAGTACCAATCTTATATGCGAGGACTGATGCGCGCAACGGCAGAGGTAAAACATCGTGATCCGAAATTGGCAGAAGCTTTTGTTGATCCTAATGTATCATTGCCGTTGATAAAGCAAGATGGACAATTGTTGACTCTAACGAGCAGTGAGGCTGTTAAGTTTGGACTGGCAAAGGGGGAAGTTAGCAATCGTAATATGATCTATAAAGACTTAAATATAGTCAATGTACAAGAAACTGTCTATCGTAAGGGTACAATTGATCATATTATCAGTTTTTTAATAAATCCAGCTGTAAGTGGTATACTGATTTTGTTAATAATAGGTGGTATTTATGCCGAAATGCAAGCCCCTGGTTTAGGATTTGCTATTGCTGTTGCGATTGTAGCGGCATTACTGTTCTTTGCACCACTCTATATTCAAGGTTTAGCTGCAAATTGGGAAATAGCTGTCTTTATAGTAGGACTTGTATTAATTCTTTTAGAAGTTTTTGTTATTCCCGGTTTTGGAATTGCCGGTATATTAGGAATAATTTTTGTTATTTGCGGTCTGACTTTTAGTCTTGTTGCCAATGATTTTTTAGATTTTAAACTCGCTTATCCAGGTATGTTATTTAATTCATTTTTATTAGTTGTAGGAGCCATGATACTGTCGATCATATTGATGGTCATCTTTGGGAAAAATCTGTTAAAGGCTCCAGTTTTTAGACGACTTGTTTTAAAGGAAGAGCAAAAATCGGAAGAAGGATATACCTCCTCTATTTTAAAGTCCAATTTATTGAATAAGGAAGGAGTAGCAAAGACTGTATTGCGCCCATCTGGTAAGATTGAAATAGAGGGAGTCTGGTATGATGCTGTGGCTTTGGATGGATTTATTGAAGAAGGGGAGGAGATTTATGTAGATAAGCATGAGAACTACAACTTATTTGTAAGACGAAAAGCAGAAAAGGCTTAAAGGTAACTTATACGAAAA
>NZ_ASZT02000026.1:0-51994 GCF_001006065.1 Sphingobacterium sp. IITKGP-BTPF85 | reverse complement strand
AAAAATACATATACTGAGTTTATATCGACCTATTATTTTCTTTTAATAAGTTGATAAAGTGATAGATATATGTTGAATAATCCCTTTCTTGATTTTGCGGATGTTGCAGTTTATTGCGGTTAGTTGCGAACTCTATTATTTATAAACATTTCTCTCATCGTAATTATAAAAGATGAATACGTCTCAAATTGCTCTAGATAATCTTCATTTTTTTATTATGAAATATTACTTTATGATTCCCAATAACCAACTTTTTGGATTTCCGATATTATATTTGAATCACCGTAATAGCAGATTCGCTAATGATTTAAAAATTATAATCACAAATTCATGTGTTTAAACTTATTTATCTTGCGTTTTATTACCAATATAAAAAAAATAGTTGCAAAAGTTTGCCAAATAAAAATAATGTTATAACTTTGGTTTTAACATTATTTAACACATGATGTTAGACAGATATTTTTAAAATATTTGCAATCTGCCACATTGAAAAGCACCCAAGCACTATACAATCGTATTTCATTTTAAATATTAAACTTGACAAATAGTCACATGCATGAGAAAAAATGCAATCGATTGCGTAAAAGCGATTAGTGATGAAATGTTTAAAAAAGATTAAAATATTGATTTATAGTTGTTTAGTAAACGAAATTACTTAGCCAAAGTCTTTTTTTATGACTTTACACATTTAAATAAATATAAATATATGAAACAAACATTACTCAGTTTTTTTGTGGGTAGTATGATTCTGACATCGGTCGCTTTTGCTCAAGAGAAAAAGGTTGCTGGTCGCGTTGTAGGCGCTGATGGCAAGCCATTAGTTGGAGTGACAATAGTTGTAAAGGGGTCAAATCAAGCTACTCAAACCGATTCAAATGGAAACTATTCTTTTTCTGTACCTACGGGAAAGATAATCGTTTTTAAATCCTTAGGATATGGCGAAAAGACATTAATCGTTAAAGAAGGTGCTTCAACATTTAATGTTACTTTGGAAGATTCACGAGAAGAACTTAGTGAAGTTGTTGTTGTCGCTTACGGTACTGCTAAAAAAGAATCACTAACGGGTTCTGTATCATCAATAGGAGCAAAAGATTTAGAAAAAAGACCAGTAACAAATGCTTTTGCAGCTTTGGAAGGATCAGCAGCAGGTATTCAAATAAATAATACTTCGGGCATGCCTGGTGATGAGCCAAGTATTAGAATCCGCGGTTTTTCATCCTTAAATGGCTCTAATGACCCTTTATATGTAGTTGATGGTGTGCCTTTTGGTGGTGATATTTCTGATATCAATCCCAATGATGTTGAAAGTATTTCTGTATTGAAAGATGCATCTTCATCTGCTCTATACGGTAGTAGAGCAAGTAACGGTGTAATCATTATTACAACAAAAAAAGGAAAGATTGGTCGTTCTCAGGTTAATGTATCGACAGATCAAGGATTTTACTCAAGAGGAATTGCTGAATATAGCCGTGTAAATGATAGACAATTTATGGAAGCTATGTGGACAGGATACCGAAATAACCTGTTGAGCACGAACTCCAAAGCTTATCCAACAACAGAGCTAGCTAACGCTGAGGCTTCCAAGTCTTTAATTAGTAACTACCTGAAATTAAATATTTACGATAAAGAGGATAATAAATTATTTGATGAAAATGGAAAATTGGTTTCAGATGCACAAATAAAAATGGATATCGTGACGATTTAGATTGGTTTAGTGAGGTGGATCGTGTTGGGCATCGCCAAAATTATAATATTGATGGAACTACTGCAACTGATAAAGCTAAAGTATTCTATTCTACTGGATATTTAAATGAAAAGGGATATATTAAAAATTCTGGATTAAAAAGGTTTACGGGAAGATTGAATGCTGAACTCCAAGCTAAAGATTGGTTTAAATATGGTTTCAATTTAGCTGGTTCTCACCAGATTTCGGATAGAATTAGCGGTTCCACAGATGATGCTGGTTCATTTACAAATCCTTTTAACTATGCACGTTCAATTGCACCTATTTATCCAATTCATCTACATAATGCAGATGGAGGTTATGCACCAGGTCTTTTGGGAGAAAAACAGTACGATAATGGAGAATCTACACGATTGCAATATGTGGGACGCCACACAATTTGGGAAAATGAATTGAATAGCGATCAAACCATTAAAAATACAATGAACGGTAGAGCTTTTCTAGAATTTAAGTTTTTAAAGGATTTTACTTTTACGGTTAATGGTGATTTAAATGTACGTAACTCTGAGCGTCGTACCTATAATAACGCGATTATCGGTGATGGAGTAGGGCAGGGCCGTGCTGCAAGACGTACCTATAGATACAAGAATTATACAACCCAACAATTGTTAACTTGGAATAAAGATTTTGGCGCGCATCACATTGATGTATTGGCGGGTCATGAAAATTATTATGATAACATGAGTTACCTTTATGGGTATAAGACAGATGAAATCTTCGCTGGTAAACTGATATGATCAACTTTACAAAGATTACTTCTTTGTATGATTATCAAGAAGATTATCGTGTAGAAAGTTACTTGTCTCGTGCTCGATACAATTATGAAGGGAAATATTTTGCGGAAGCATCTATTAGAAGAGATGGATCTTCTCGCTTTAGTGCAGATAATCGCTGGGGTAACTTTTGGTCATTAGGCGGTAGTTGGATCGTATCGAAAGAAGATTTCTTCAAGAATGCTTTAAATACAGTAAATGACCTTAAGGTAAGAGCGTCTTATGGAGAAGTAGGAAATGATGAAAGTGCAAAAAATATGCGCATTTATCATTATATGCAATGGATCAAAATGCAAATGCAGGAGCAGTTTATAAAAGTCAGATTCCTTCACCAGACTTAATCTGGGAAACTTCTAGCTCATTTTCTGCAGCAATCGAAGCGAAATTGTTCAAACGTGCCAACTTAAGTATCGAGTATTTCAATAAACAATCAAAAAATTTGATTTTTGATCTTAATTTACCGTTATCAGCGGGGCCTAACTCAACAAGTACTGCTGTTTCAACTGTAACTAAAAACATTGGATCAATGTCTAATAGAGGTATTGAATTAACTTTCGACGTAGATGTATTAAGAGGTGAAGGTTGGAGATGGAACGTTGGTGCTAACGCGACGTGGTTGACCAACAAAATTTTAAGTTTGCCAGAGGAAAACAGAGAAAATGGCGTTATAACTGGAAACTTTAAATGGGTTGAAGGTGGCGGACGTTATGATTTTTGGATGTTTAAATATGCTGGGGTAGACCAGATGACAGGTAAATCACTCTATTTAGCAGATACAGAAAGATTTAATGTGAATGGTTCTGCGCCTGATAAGGCGGCAATACCTGCAGCCGAACTTGTTGAAATCAATGGCAAATATTATGTTACCAATGCTTCAACTTATGGTGTAAGAGACTGGTCCGGTTCGGTTATCCCAAAAATGAGCGGTAGTTTCAATACAAACTTTGAATATAAAAATTTCAGTTTATCAGCTTTATTTACCTACGCAATTGGAGGTAAAGTTTTTGACTCATCCTACAGAGATTTAATGAGTATGTCAGGAACTCCTGGAGCTTTGCACACAGATATTATGAACTCATGGTCAGGTATGCCAGAAGGAATGACTACGACATCTGAAAATAGATTAGATCCTAATGGAATTCCAGCTATCAACTTTTCACAAAGTAATATGAATAATTTTACGAGTGACCGCTTTCTTATAGACGGATCATATCTTGTTGTGAAAAATATTGCATTTGGATACCGTTTGCCAAAGCAGTTGATCAACAGAATTGATTTATCTTCAGTAACAATAGTAGCAGGAATAGAAAATTTGGCTACAATGACAAAGCGTAAAGGTATGAACCCACAACAACAATGGAACGGTATAAGTACAAATGCTTGGGTTACTCCTCGTACTGTATCTTTTGGTGTAAAAGTTGGACTATAAGAATTTAAACAATGAAAAAAATTAATTATATAAAGTTATTATTATTAGGAGTTGTCTCTCTTTCGTCTTGTAGTAAAGATTATTTAGATACACGTCCTACAGACTCTGTAGAGAAATCTGAAGTTTTTGCAACCACAAAAAGCGCTAAAGTTGCTGTAAATGGTCTTGCCAAGATGATGACACAACAATATTTAAGTAGTCAAGGTTTCAATGGTGAGGGCACAATAAAGATGTACTACGGTAACTACCCAGGTAACAATTTTTTTGTCAATCTAAGTGGTTGGGCTGATATCATTAACTCCAATTATAATCAGAACTTAACGAGTATCTATTTATATTATCCTTGGTATTATTACTATAAATTAATTTCGAACGCAAATGAAATTGTATTAAATATTGATGGTGCAGAGGGGCCAGTTGCAGAAAAACAATTTATAAAAGCTCAAGCTTTAACCTTTAGAGCATACAGCTTCATGATGTTAGCTCAAATTTATGGTAATAGATGGAGTGATTCAAACAATGGACAAACTGGCGGCTTAGTTTTAAGAACAGATGTGTCTACGGGTGATATGCCATTGTCCACTCTTGGACAGACTTATGATTTAATTTATAAGGATTTAAGCGATGCGATATCCATGTACGATGAGTCAAAATTAAACCGCGAATCAGGGAAGAACTTTCAGGTTAATAAAGATGTCGCTTATGCTATTTATGCAAGAGCAGCTTTGAATAAACAAGATTATGTAAATGCTGAAAAATTTGCTATTCTCGCTCGCGAAAATTATAAATTGATGAATAATGATGAATATAAGAGCGGATTTTATGATCCAAATGGAGAATGGATTTGGAGTAGTTATGGTGCGGCAGATGAAACATTATTCTTTTACTCATTCCAATCCTATATAGCTTATAATTCAACTGCTAGTGCTGCTAGAACAACACCAAAAATTATCAGTAGAGAGCTTTTTGATAAAATCCCTGTTTCTGATATCAGAAGAGATCTATTTTTGGATCCTAAAGGTGAGGCATATACAACAGCGACTGGTATTGCAGGTCCTGAAATGAAAGCTAGAGCGTTTCGTACATTTCCAGATTTACAATCGACAGCGGTTCCTTATGCTTATATGAATTTAAATTTAAAGCAAAAGATCTTCCTGGTGTAGGTAATCTGAATCACTTTAGAGCTGCTGAGATGTACTTGATTGAAGCTGAAGCTAAATATTTCCAAAATAAGCCGGCAACTGCGGTTCAAGCTACTTTGAATGAATTAAATTCTTCTTCTGGTAGAGATGCAAAGTATAATTGTACAAAAACAGGTGCAGAATTATTAAAGGAAATCAAATTATATCGCGCAATTGAGCTTTGGGGTGAAGGATTTGACTGGTTTGATATGAAAAGATGGGGTGATCCGATCATTCGAAACGCGCATGCAAATGGAGGAAATTTCTTGACGTCATTAGCCGTTACCATCAATCCTCAAGATAAAAATAAATGGACATGGTCTATTCCATTAAGAGAGTCAGACTATAATAAAGGCTTAGAATAAATATTACTATTAAAGCCTTGATTCAATTCAAAGCCTCCAAGAAGATTTAAGCTTTTTGGAGGCTTTTTTTATGAATATAATTTAATATTATAATATAACTGTTTATCAAGTCGTCATTGAGAATTATTTAATTCAAAATCGAGTAGCTTATTCCTTTTTTCGTATATTGTCTATACCAATATAGACTTTCATGAAAATAGGCCTCCTATTGTTGACATGTTTGCTTTTCCAAGTTGCTTTTGGGCAATCAGGATTCGTTTTGCATAAAAACAAGAAGCTAAGTTTCCCATTTATATTTGTACATAATCTCGTTATAATACCTGTAGAGGTAAATGGTTTTATGATGAATTTTCTGCTCGACACTGGAGTAAAAGAAACAATGGTCTTTGGAAAATCTCTAGGTGAAGTCGATAGTACAATCTTTAAAAATAAGTTTCAGGGTCTGGGGCGGAATACCGGTGTTGACGGTATTTTAGCGATCAATAATCATGTGGTGGTTGGTAAAAAATGGAAGATATCGATCATCCTATTTTTATATTAGATAATGAACATATTGATATTTCATCACGTATAGGCGTAGAGGTAAACGGTATATTGGGAAGTCGTTTTTTTACTGATCATAAGATTGCATTTGATTTCATAAAAAAGCGAATAACGGTGTATCCCACCGATAGCAATCCAAAATCATGGTCCAAAATGACATCCTTACCATTGGAGATAATTTCAAGTCGCCCCTATGTTGCGATCAAAATACAGCAGAATGAAGGCGAGATCGACGGTAAAGCACTTATTGATATGGGAAATAGTGATGCTGTTTTATTATTAAAAGATAAAATACAAAATTATCAAGTTCGCGCACCTTTTATAGAAGACTATATCGGTCAGGGTTTCAACGGAGAAATTTATGGACTCCGCAATCGAATCAAAAAATTGTCTTTAGGTCCGTTTACTATGTCATATCCTTTAGTCGCTTATCCGGAATTGGAATCTATACAAAATGCAAAGATGATCAATGATAGGATAGGTTCAGTTGGTAATGAACTGTTGAGACGTTTTAAAATTATTTTTGATTACCCCAATAATCAACTTTATCTAAGTAAAAATAAAAATTTTGATAAATTCTATTATCTCAATATGAGTGGTCTAGAGATTATCCATGATGGTGTCAAATGGGAAAAGGAAGAAGTTCCGGTTGCTTGAAGAAGGATGGTAGTAAGGAAGTTAATTTCGATAATAAGGTCCAATTTAAGTTTGTTTTGAAAACACTTTTTAAAATTGATATGGTCAGACCAAATTCACCTGCTCAATTGGTTGGGATTATGAAAGATGATAAAATTCTCGTTATAAATGGTAAAAAGGCAACTTCGTACTCACTGGAGGATTTAACAAACTTAATGAAATCGGAAGATGGAAAAGAGATCGTAATGAAAATAGAAAGAAATGGTGAAAAAAAGGATTTTCGATTTATTTTGAAAGATCCTCTTCCTTTTGATCATGATTAGTTTACTTTTAGCAAGTTCATAAAGAAATTCCCATTTCTTACTCTAATTATGCTCATCTCGTAATTAACCAAAATTAACGACTCGCTATTTTTTGCTATGTAAACATCTTGTTAGGTAATTGTAAGCGCTACTTTAAATCAGCCTAATACTTGGATCTCTGTGTAAATATCTTGTTATACAGACATTCGTTATGAATTGGTATTGTTTAATATTGATTAACTTTATCGAGTAATTTTTAATATTAATAAACCAAAATCAAGCCTTTTACCTTTTTTGATTCATTTATAAGTGAAATTTGTATGATTTAAGAATGACAGCAATCAAAAATGAATACTGTATTTCTAAAAGCTTTACTACTTTTAAAACCTAAAGTAGGAGCTAAATGATACAGATAGCAACTAGTAATGATTACTAAAACAATTGTATTATAATGAAAAAGAACCTTATTTTTTTAATTGCCCTATTTTTTGCACAAACCATTAGTCAAGCGCAGACTGGAAAAATCAAACACGTTGTGCTGGTTGGTTTTGATGGATTAGGTGCTTATGCAATCCCAAAAGCTGAAATGCCCACTTTGGAACAAATGATGAAAGATGGAAGCTATAGCCTTCACGTCAGAACAGTATTGCCTTCATCAAGTGCGGTGAATTGGGCATCTATGTTGATGGGAGCTGGTCCAACTATGCATGGTTTTACAGAGTGGGGAAGTAAGACGCCCGAAATCCCAGCGATAAAAACAACGAAGACTGGTCTATTTCCTTCAATTTTTAATGCAGTAGCATCTAAAAACCCTAAGGCTACTTTTGCAGTGATACACAGTTGGCCAGGTATCGGTTACCTCATTGATAAAAATATTGTCCAACAAGTGTATAATATGGAAGACAACGAGGATAAGACATTAGAAAAGGCAATTGAAGTTATAAAAAGAGATAAACCAACGCTTACTTTTGTGCATTTTGATCAACCTGATGGTGTAGGACATAACATTGGACATAATACTCCGGAATATTATGCAGAACTGAAAAATGTAGACCGTAGAATTGCGCAATTGCAACAAGCTGTTAAAGAAGCAGGAATAGAGAAAGAAACTATTTTTGTCATCTCAGCTGATCACGGCGGTATTGACAAAGGACATGGAGGTAAATCGTTAGCTGAAGTTGAAATACCTTTTATCATGACTGGTCCAGGTGTACCAAAAGGACAGCAGGTAAATCAACCAATGTTAATTTATGATATTGCACCTACATTGACCTGGTTATTGGGAGCAGAGCAAGATGAGGCTTGGAGAGGTAAGCCCATTAAAGTTTTTCAAAAATAAGGATTAAGATCACGTTCAGATTTGAGTACAAATTTGAACTCTTTTAAGTTTAATTACAATAGTAAAAAAACCATTTATTGCCATGTTTAAATATTTTCTAACAGCTATTTCTTTTCTAGTACTTATCACTTCCTGTAGGGTAAGCAATCATCCAAAGTCACATCCCTATGTGTACATTCAAAGCGACGCTCGTGAAGCTAAAAAATGGAAATTGGTTTGGGAAGATCAATTTAATGAAACCTCCATTGATACGACAAAATGGACAAGAATTTCTGCAGGTAGCGCCGATTGGAATCGCCATATGAGTACAGACGATGCCTGTTTTGCAATGGAAGATGGTAAACTGATTTTGAAGGGAATTAATAATACTGATCTGACAAAAGATCCCCGTCCATTTCTGACAGGAGGAATTTGGAGTAAAGGAAAATTCGCTTTTCAATATGGGCGAGTGGAGATCCGTGCGAAACTTGGGAGTGCTCAAGGTGCATGGCCAGCTATGTGGATGTTAGCGGAATTAGATAAATATGGAAAATATCCAAAAAATGGAGAAATCGATATTATGGAACATTTAAATTCTGATTCCATCATCTACCAAACAACACACTCCTATTATACCTTAGATTTAGGACAAAAAACAAATCCTCAACACGGCGGAACAGCTAAGATCAATGCAGGTGATTATAATGTATATGGTATAAGCTGGTATCCTGATCGAATTGTATTCCAGTTAAATGGTAAAGATACGTTTACATATCCTCGCATAGAAGGGGTTGATAAATCACAATGGCCATATGATCAGCCTTTCTTTCTATTAATTGATCAACAATTAGGCGGTAGTTGGGTTGGAAAAGTCGATCAGAAACAACTGCCAGTTGAAATGATCATTGACTGGGTTAAGGTTTATCAATAACCTATCTCAAAGATCAGATTTAATAGTACCAATGAGTAGCTTTATTTTTAGCTGACAAAAAGTTAAAATAATTAGGTTCATTACAAACAAAACAACTTAAAAGTTAATATACGATAAACTGTAAAATGAAAAAAAGTATTATCTATTGACATCCTTATTGGCACTAGGGATGGGTGTTGCAAATGCACAGTATAAAGGTCATATCTTTATCGATTCGAATGGAAATGGTCAGTTCGACAGTGGCGAACGTACTGTTGAGCATGCTGTTGTTTCCGATGGTTATCAGGTTTTGAAAACAGATGCAAATGGACAGTTCGAAATACCAGCAAATCCTGCAGCACGATTTGTATTTGTAACTGCTCCGGCTGGTTTCAAGCCTGCAAAAAGTCATTTTTTAAAAATAAGTCCTGACCGTAAAGAGTATTCAATGGGACTTATTGAGGATACTTCTCAAGATCCGGATGTTTTAAATTTTATTCAAATAACAGATACCGAAACATATTTGTATGGTCCATGGATTGAGAATGTCCGTAAATATGCTGCAAATCAAAAAAGTTCTTTGATTATGCATACCGGTGATATCTGTTATGAACCAGGCATGCGTTTTCATGCGCAGCAAGTAAATAGCCAACTGATGGGCTTACCTGTTTATTATGCTGTTGGCAATCATGATCTCGTAAAAGGAGAATATGGTGAAAAATTGTTTGGTCCGACCTATTATTCTTTTGATGCCGGTCCTGCACACTTTGTTGTTACGCCGATGTGGGGAGGCGATTATAAACCAAGTTATACAAGAGATCAAGTTATCGCATGGTTGAAGAAGGATCTAGAATTGAAGGGTAAGAATAAACCGGTTATTTTTATTAATCACGATTTTGATATCGGACCTGACTTTATTCTAAAGGGAAAGACTGAGGAAATCGATTTAAAGAAATATAAATTAAAAGCGTGGTTATTCGGTCACTGGCATAATAACTATTCTTTTGTTAATGCAAGCAGCGGTGTTCGTGTTATTAGTACAAATGCACCTAATAAGGGTGGTATCGATCATGCTGTTGGCCAGTTTCTGCATATTAAAGTTACTAAAGATGGTGTTGAAGATGTTGCTCCAAAATACAGTAATTTGTTTGATCATATTCAATTGATAGATCCGGCATTACAAAGCACTGAAAAAGGGAAAATTCCTTTCCGTGCGCAAGTATACGATAGTAATCGAGATGTAGCATCTGTCCACGTGAGAGTACTTGATAGTAAAGGCAATCAAGTAGCCTATGCACCGTTTAAACCATTATCAGATTGGTCATGGGAGACAGAACCTCTTATGAATGTAAGTAATAAAACATGTACTGCTTTTATTGAAGTCAATTACAATGATGGTACCCAGGCAACCAAAAAAGAAACTTTTGGAGTGAATGATAAAGCAAATCAGCTTCAACTTAAATGGACTGGAAACTTAGGTGGAAACACTTGGAAAGTGAGTCCATTACTTGTAGAAGGTCTCGTTTTGGGAGCAACTTTTGATGATGGTGGAAATGGTAAGTCCCAAATTGTAGCTTTAGACGAAAAGTCAGGAAAGACTAAATGGACTTTTTCAACAGCTAATTCCATCAAACAGAAACTCCGTTATGAAAATGGCATTGTTGCGGCAACTGATGTGGCAGGAAATGCCTACGCTGCGGATGCTAAAACTGGGAAGCTGATTTGGAAGAAAGAATTAAGCCAGGGACGATTACCAAGTTATGTTACAGCCGGAGCAATTTATGAAGGAGTATACTATACTGGTTACGGTTCTTATCTGACCGCTTTAGATTTAAAGACTGGTAAAGAGCTATGGAGAAATCAGGATTGGAATGGGGGAGAGGCAATGCCAGGAGAGATCATAGTAACCAAAGATCAGTTGTTTACAGGAGCTAATTGGAACAGTTTATTTGCTCATGACCGCAAGACAGGTAAATTGATGTGGAAGAAAAATGAGGATGGTCTACGTTTTAGAAGTGGTGGAGTTGCGGTAGTAGGTAATGAAGTATATGCAACTGGATTAAATACGGTATTTGTGCTAGATAGATTATCAGGAAACGTTTTACGAAAAAAGACACTTGATTATGATTTCAAAGTAATGGCAACGCTGTAATAAGTGGCGAACAATTATTACTATCGACTTCGGATAAAGGAATTGTTGCTTTGGATAAGAATACGCTGAATGAAAAATGGAATTTCACAACTGGAGAGGCTTTAATCTATACCTCATCGTATAGTTCACCCGATCAAAATAAGTTAGTTGCAACTGTAGAGGCAGCTCCGCAGCAAGTTGGAACTGACTTTGTATTTGGTGCGTCGGATGGATTTCTTTACCGTCTAGATCCACAGGGCAAATTAAAATATAAAATTAATTTAGGTGCTCCAATTTTAGCAGAGGTGCTTGTAAAAGATGATTTACTTTATGTGACAGATTTTGCTGGAAACGTATATAGTTTTCAACATTAACTAACACATTTTTGATTTTTGAAAAGGCGAACCATCAGTTCGTCTTTTCTTGTTTTAAATCTTTATTAAAATTTGCCAAATAAAAACTCTCATACAACATTTAGAGTTTAGCAAATAATAAAATAGCACATCATAGGTATTTGTAAATACGAAACAAACACTATTTATGCTTTACGACTTTTTTGCAACATAAGAAATTGTTAACATATGCTATGAAACTTCTTGTGCAAAATTTTCATTCAAGTTTGAAAGCTGATAAAACTTGGAAATGATTATACTTTTTACTAATTTATGGTTGTGCTATAATATTAATTGTTTTTGTGATAATAAAAACTTAATATGCATCAGGGTAATTATTTGTGTACTTTTGAGGTTAATTATGGAAGATAATACAATATTTAAGATCAGTAATAAAATTAAGGAAATCCGCAAGATTAACGGGGTTACCATTCAAGAAATAGCCCATAAAGCTGGTGTCAGTAAAGGGTTGATTTCTCAGATTGAAAATAACCGAACAGTTCCTTCTTTATTTGTTTTGATCAATATCATCAATGCACTTGATGTGGATTTAAATGAATTTTTTAAAGACTTTAATTCCGATAGTACATTGGGACCCATTATCGTCAAAAGGAAAGAAAATTACGAAGAGTTTGAAAAGGAACAAGCAATTGGATTTCATTATAAGCGAATATTAACCTCTTCTATTGATAGCTCTACTTTAGACATAGTCTTATTGGAACTTCTTCCAGATGCTAAACGGCCTATGGTGGAGACTGAAGCCTTTGAATATAAGTATATTTTGAGTGGTCAGGTTGAATATGTATTTAGGGATCAGGTTATTGTCCTTAATGAAGGTGATTCTATTTTCTTTAATGGACGTCTATCGCATACACCGCGAAACATCGGAAAAGATAAAGCAATCATGTTAATTGTTTACTTTTTTGAGCAGAACAAAAAATAGCGAACTCATTTAAGATCATATTATAGACTTTCTCCCATAGAAAGTCTTTTTTTGTTTTAGGCTTAATTCAATTTATTTCTATATTTGTTTACAAATACTTAACAGAAGTTTAGTAATGTGTTAATCTTTGAAGTTTACTTTTGGTTGTGGAAAAAAATCACATTTACCAAATGTCTAAATAATGGAATTAACGCAAAGATTTAAACAACGTATTAGTCAACTGGATGAACGCTCTGTTGCCATGATATTGGCACTTACAGCATTTCTTTGCTATACCTGTATGTATTCATTTAGAAAATCTTTTACTGCCGCATCTTATGATGATGCTTCAGTATGGGGAATCAATTATAAAGTCTGTTTAGTTATTACTCAGATGGTCGGGTACATGTTCTCTAAATTTATGGTATAAAATTTATTGCAGAAAGTAAGCAAAAGAATCGTGGACGCTATCTGATTATATTGATTTGTATTTCCTGGTTAAGTTTGTTAGCATTTGCTTGGTGTCCACGTCCTTGGAATATTATTTTTCTTTTATTGAATGGATTTCCTTTAGGTATGGTGTGGGGTTTGGTTTTTAGTTATCTGGAAGGTAGACGTTATACAGAAATAATGGGAGCAGTTATGGCTGTCAGTTTGATTTTTGCTTCAGGTTTGATTAAAACAGTGGGACGTTGGTTAATGGCTACTTTTCCAATTGATGAGTATTGGATGCCCTTTTGTACAGGTTTTTTATTCTTACTTCCTTTTATCGGTTGTGTCTGGTTGTTAGAGCACGCACCGGGACCAACAGAACAGGATAAAGCCTTGAGAACAGAACGAGTAGCGATGGATAGTACTAGTCGAAAAGCGTTTTTTAAAATGTTTAAACCTGGAATTTTGCTCACTGTTGTTATTTATACCATGTTGACAATTATCAGGGATGTTCGAGATAATTTTGAAATTGAAATCTGGGAAATGCTGCATGTAAAAGGCAATGGCATTTTTGCAAAAGTTGACGGTATAATTGCTTTGATTGTATTGGTACTGGTGGCATTGTTGATTGTGGTGAAAGATAATTTAAAAGCATTTAAATTGATTCACATGTTGATTATAGTAGGTTTTCTTATAGCAGGTGGTTCTACTTATCTTTTTAGCCATCAACTTATCGATGGATTAAGTTGGATGTTGCTGGTAGGGCTTGGTCTTTATTTAGCATATATCCCGTACAACGCCATCTTTTTTGAAAGGATGATTGCTACATACAAAATGAAAAGCAATATAGGTTTTGTCATGTACTTGGCAGATTCGATCGGATATTTAGGCAGCTTTATAGTTTTACTGAATAAGGAGTTATTACCTAATTCCGTGACGTGGGGAAGTTATTTCATACAATTGGTTTTTTTCGCATCTATCATCGGTGGGGGATTATCCTTACTATCTTTATATTATTTTGCGCGTAAAAAAGAAGCGATGGATAAACAGGAACAGGAGGAAGAGAAACCCTGGTGTGTGAATAGTAGTGATGTTCAAATAAGTTAATAAAAATACATAAAATGAATTTGAGTAAATATGATCTAATCGTAGTGGGAGGAGGAATCTTAGGAACTTTCCATGCCTACCATGCTTTGGTAAAAGGATTACGCATTCTACAATTGGAGAAAGATAATTATCCGGTAAGCTCAACGGTACGCAATTTTGGACAGGTTGTGCCATCAGGGATGTCTGGAAAATGGTTTGATTATGGTGTTAGAGGTTTAGAAATCTATAAGTCCATTCAAAATGAAATGGATATTTCTGTTCGCAATAATGGCAGTATCTATATTGCATCCGACGCAGATGAAGTACAGATGCTGCATGAATTAAGTGCACATTATATGCAGGTTGGATATGCGCATGAGCTATGGTCAAAAGAACAGATCTTACAGACCTATCCTATGATGAAGGACACGTATGTAAAAGAGGCTATTGTTTTTAAACAAGAGGTTAGCGTTGAACCAGATTTAATGATCCATCGCTTACATGCTTATATGCAGACTAAGTTTGAGCAGTATACATTAAAATATGATACAACTGTGATGGCTTGCGAGGATTATGCTGACTTTGTTAAAGTGACAACGAGTGATATACAACTATTCGATGCTGATAAGGTTATCATATGCAATGGATATGAATTCAAGATTCTTTATAGATCATTATTTGACGATAGTGGTTTGAAGATCAGTAAACTTCAGATGATGCGTACAAAGCCGATGAAAGATCTGCATTTACCAGGAAATATTTTAACAGGGCTTACGACAAGACGTTATGAAAGTTTCGAAGAATATTGTCCATCTTTCCATCAAATAAAAGTGCCTGAACACTATAAAGAATTGCGTGAACAAGGAATACATATCTTATTTAAGCAAGCCATAGATGGCAGTATCATTGTTGGAGATTCACATGAATATGCACAAGGTAATCAACTGGATGAATTAGGATTTGCTATTAATTCAAAGATTAATGATCTCATGTTGAATGAAGCGAATCGTATTATCACTATGGATCAGTCTATGATTGCAAGCTCATGGGCTGGATTTTATGCTCAGCATGACAATGATATTTTAGAAGTGGATATAAGTGAGCGTATTCATGTACGTACCGGAATCGGCGGAAAAGGTATGACAGCCAGTGCTGGTTATGCCGAGAAAAGCATTGCAGCGATCTTTGCATAAAAGCAAAAAATATAAGGTAGTTTTAGAGGCTTAGCATTTCGTTGCTAGGCTTTTTTTATAAAATCAAATTGAATATTGGCTTGATATCAAATATGGATTTTTATGGTACAAATAATAATATTAACTCTTTTTAAAGATATAGTTGATAATTTTTTCTTTTATAGCTATAATGATACATTTAGGGAATTAAAAAGAAGTTAACCAATTATAATGAAAAATAAGTTAGGCTATAGATTGCTTTGGGAACGTGTGCGGAATGGTGATGAACAAGCGTTTTTTGATTTATATGCCGCATTATTTAACGAATTGGTGAATTTTGGTATTCGTACATGTGGAGATGCTGATCTGGCGAGTGAAGCAACAGATGAAATTTTCGTTACCATTTGGGAAAAACGAGATCGCCTTGATCGCGTAGAAAATGTGCAGGCATACCTCATTACATTTTTAAAAAGAAAAATCCTTCGACTCTTAGAAAAACAACATAAGATACAAACTGCTTTGAGACATGTTAAGGCAGAAGATGATTGGATAGAAATTCCTTATGAAGAATTTATTATTAAGGTACAAACGAATGAATGGATCCAGATCCGCTTAAAAGAAGCACTAGAAAAATTAAGTTTTCGGCAAAAACAACTCATTCATCTTAAATTTTTTGAAGGATATTCCTATGAAAAAATAGCAGAAACCACTCAGATGACGGTGAAAACTGCTTATAATACGTTGTACGATGCCTTAAAAGTACTACGTCAAGAATTAAAAGATTTGTAAATTAGCATAATACGTGTATTTTATTTAATTGATTTACAGTTATTTGTGTTTTATTTTAAAATTTCTTTAGGAAAAAAGTACAATCCTCTGCACTCTATAATAAAGACCTAAAGAATGAGCCAAAAAGATTACAACAATATTGAAGACTTTTTAATAGATGATACTTTCCAGAAGTATTGTTCTGGAGAAAATAAATCTTGCATACAATATTGGGAGCAGTATATTGTCAATCATCCTGAGCAGTTAGAAACGATTCAACATGCTAAAAGATTATATCAAGTTCTTGTAGGCAACAAACCTGCTGTTAATGAAAGGTTAGAGCATATGAAAGCGCGCCTTAAAGAGGAGAAAAATGAACTTTCTATTTTTTCTTGGCATCTCTCTCACTTATTTCGTATTGCTGCAGTTCTCGCCCTTTTCGGTTTCGCTTACTTTTGGTATACACAATTTTATTCTAAAAGAATTGAGCCGTTGGATCAATTTGTAGCTGCCCAGATATTCGAAACTAAAAAAGGAGAGAAGAAAACATTTGATTTGCCAGATGGCACCACAATAACATTAAATTCTGATAGTAAACTGGAACTTGATAAGGATTTTAATGATCATGCACGACATGTCTATCTAACTGGAGAAGGCTTTTTTGAAGTTAAAAAAGATAAAGAGAAGCCCTTTGTCGTTTACGCGAATGATTTTGATATTTCTGTCCTTGGAACAACTTTCAATGTGAAATCCTATCCTAATGATGGAACATCTGAAGCTTTTTAGTGGAGGGATTAATTGAGATGCGGAGTAAGGGAATTAATGAGAACTCCATGATTATCAAGCCTAATCAGAAAATTATCTTATATAAAAATCAATTTATTGAGGCTAAAAAAGACCCCGCCGTTAAAAAGGAAGCGTTAAAAAGCAACGTTAAGGAAATCAAAATTCAAGATTTTTCAGTAGATGAACCTGCCGTCAGTTCTAAGGAGATTGCCTGGAAAGATAATCGATTAGAAATCATGGACCAAGATTTTGAATCATTGCGACATACCTTAGAACGATGGTACGATGTGGATATAGAGATTAAAAATAGAAATCTTGAAGATTATCGATTTACAGCGACTTTTTCAAAAGAAAATATAAACCAAGTATTAAATGCATTACAAAAAGTAGAACCTTTTAATTATGAGATATATGGAAGAAAAATAACCATTTACTAAAAAAAATAGGATGGCGGACCAACGCCATCCTTGAAAAAAAGATTAATTCTTAAGCAGCAATTCTGGAAAAACGTGCTGCTCTTTATTGAATTTTAAACCTAATACTAAAGTATGATAAAAAATTGCTTATTGCAAATGCGTAATGGCTACATTGTGCATTTTAGATTCATTATACGGATGAAACTAACCTTGATTATGAGTGCATTTGTCGTAATGAATGTTTCGGCTAATGTTTATTCCCAACAAAAAGTATCGCTTGATGTCCAAAAAACAAAATTGAGCAGAGTACTTAAAATGATTGAAGAAAAAAGTGACTATTACTTCGTCTATGGCTCAAGTAACGACAATCTGAATAAGGAGGTTTCCATGCAGATTGAGAATGGACGAGTTACGGATATTTTAGCCAAATTATTTAATAAGACTGGCCTTACATATAGTATCTCAAACGAGGGTTTGGTGGTTGTCAGCCAGCAACAGAATAAAGTTTATGAAGGTATTGTAACAGATGAAAAAGGCAACCCACTCGTGGGAGCTACAGTTCGTGTTAAAGGTTCTGCAGTCGCAAGAGCTACTGACTTAAACGGTAAGTTCTCCATTAACGCACTGACGGGAAATACACTTGTCATTTCATTTGCTGGTTATAATTCAGAGGAGCCGGTTCTGGGTAATGATACTTCTATTAAAATCGTTTTGACGGAAGATAATCGTATGCTGAATGAAGTTGTTGTGACTGCGTTGGGTATGAAAAAAGAGAAACGCTCTTTAGGTTATTCGGTTACTCAGGTTCAAGGTGAATCGTTGACGCAAGCGCGTGAAAATAATGTTGTAAATGCCTTAGTTGGGAAGGTTGCTGGTTTGGATATCGGTAGTACTTCTGGGGGAGCGGGAGCTGCGACGAATGTAACGATTCGTGGTATTTCCAGTATAAGTCAGACGAATCAACCGTTATATGTTATTAATGGTATTCCCATGGAAAATAAACCTGTAGGTGTTGGAAATGCCAATTCAAAAGGTAATTCTGGAAGCCAGTGGGACAATGCACCCGATTTAGGGGACGCGATCAGTAATATTAACCCAGATGATATTGAAAGTATTTCCGTATTAAAAGGAGCTGCGGCTTCAGCATTGTATGGTGCACGTGCTAAAGCAGGTGTAATTTTGATCACAACTAAATCTGGAAAAGGTAATTCAATTGATTTCAATAGTAACTTTGTTGGAGAACAAATAATTGACCAAACTGATTGGCAAACAATCTATGGGCAAGGGGCTAGTGGTGTAAAACCAAATAGTCAAAAAGCAGCAGCTCAAGTCGGTAGTTCCAGTTGGGGAGCAAAATTAGATGGTACACCTGTTGTTCAATTTGATGGTAAAGAAAGACCATATTCTTTACAAAAGGGGAATTTAGATCGTTTTTATAGATCAGGTAGTACTTGGACCAATACGCTTGCTCTAAACAAGAGCTTCGATGGTGGCTCGATCCGTTTATCAGCATCTGATGTTAAAAATAAATCGGTAGTTCCTAATTCTGGTTTAGATAGGCAGTCATTTAATCTGGCAGGTATGTTTGAGCCGATCAAAAGGTTGACGATTGACGCTCGTGTTAATTTGATCTATGAGCAGGTGAAAAATAGACCCATGCTTTCGGACGGTGCAGGGAATGCTAATTTTAATGCAATGTTTATTCCAACAAGTGTCAATGTAGATGACTTAAAACCGTGGAAAGATGAGCATGGTAATGAGGTTGCGTTCAATACAGGAAATGTATATGCTACTAATCCATGGTTTGCCGCTTATGAATTTCAAAATAATACAAAGCGTGATCGCTCAATAAGTTCAATAGCCGCAAAATATACGTTTATTAATGGCTTATTTATCCAAGGACGCGCAGGTAGGGATGGCTATAACGATCAATATACAAATGTATTGCCTACAGGTACAGCTTATTACGCTACTGGTAAGATTAGTGAACAGAATACAAAATTTGTTGACATTAATACAGACATATTACTTGGTAAATCATTTCAATTTGGAGATTATTCGATAACTCCCAATGTTGGAGCTGCATACCGTAATACTGAATCTCAACAGACAACCAATAACGGAGTAGATTTTGCCGTTCCATTTGTTTATACAATAAGTAATGCATTAAATAAATCGATCGCTTTGGGTTATTATCAAAATGAGATGCAGTCGGTTTATGGTACAATGGAGTTTGCTTACAAAGATGTTCTTTACTTAAATGGAAGTTTGCGGTCAGATTGGTTCTCAACTTTGGCTTCCCCTGGCAAGGATAATAAATTAAATTCTGTATATCCGTCGATCTCTACATCATTTATTTTTTCTGAATATTTAAAACCATCATGGTTAAGTTTCGGTAAGTTAAGAGCAGGTTTTGCACAAGTAGGACAAGCTACAGATCCTTTTCAAACCATGTTGACTTACGGATTAAGGAGCGAGTCTTTACAGGGTAAACCTCTTGGAATTATTTCAAATGTTAACATTCCAAATTCTTCGCTATTACCATCTACAGCAAAAGAACTTGAAATTGGTACAGAATTACGTCTTTTTAATGATCGTGTAAATTTGGATTTGACATGGTATAATAAAAAATCGAAAAATGAGATTACTTATGTAAAGGTTGCAACTACTTCAGGATATTCTGCAGCAGTTTTAAATGCTGGTGAAATGCAAAATCAGGGATTTGAAGCTTTACTTTCTGCGACAATTATTAAGAATGATCACTTTAAATGGGTGTCAACTTTAAATGGATCTTTTAATGATAATAAAGTACTTTCTTTAGCGGATGGTATTGATGAGAGTAATCCATTAACGATTGCAACTTCTCGTTCAGGAGTAGGTTTTACTTCAATCATTGTCGGTAAATCTATTCATCAGGTAATGGCCTTTGATAATAAATACGATGCAAATGGGAATATCGTTTTACTGGATGATGATGCCAAATCACCTGCTCGAGGTGATTTGGAAGCCTATGGGTCTGCTATGAATAAATGGTTTGCAGGCTGGAATAATGAATTCAGTTATAAAAATTTAAATGTTTCGTTCTTGATTGATGGAAAATGGGGCGGTAAATTGTTTTCAGCAACTAATTATTATGGATATATCAATGGATTACATCAAGCAACATTGGATAATCGTGAATCTTTAGGGACAAATGCAGCGGCCTATTATACGAATGTTGCAAATAACGTTTCAAAAAACTTTGTTCAAAGTTCAGATTTTATAAAATTGAGACAAGTTGTAATTGGTTATAATTTCCCTGTTAAAATGTTCAATAATAGAATTAAATCCCTTAATGTTAGTGCTGTAGGCCGTAACTTATTTGTGCTGATGAAGAAAACGGATAATATTGATCCTGAATCAAGTTACAATGCAACATTTCCTGGTTTGGAGTTAGGTGGAGTACCTGCAGTACGGACGTTTGGTGCTAATTTAAGTGTTAAATTTTAATGAAGTTTACAATGAGAAAAATATTTAAACCAATTATATCGGGTTTAGCAGTTACACTATTGCTAAGTGCAGGAAGTTGTACAAAAGATTTTGAAAAAATCAACACGGATCCCAATGCATATACCAATGAGAATTTTAATCCTAATTATTTGCTATCAACGTCACAGTTGACCTATACAGGAAGTACCGATTTCGCTTACGATACTTGGAGAGCAAATTTAATTTATGCGTCTACAATGATGCAAGGTTTTTCTACAGTGGTGAGTTATTGGGCTGGAGATAAATATATTTTGAATGAAGCATATACAACGGCTTATTGGGGTACATCTGCTGTCGGCGCTTATTCTGAGCAAGTTCGTAATATTGTTGATCTGGTATACAATACAAAAGGAAAACCGGAATATAACAATTTGCATCAAATAGCAAGAATCTGGAAAGCTTTAATTTTTGCAAGACTGACAGATTTGTATGGAGATATTCCTTATTCAGAAGCAGGTCTGGGTTATCATGATAAAATATATACACCAAAATATGATAAGCAACAAGATATTTATAATGATCTTTTAAAGGAAGTAGATGAAGCTACCAATGCATTAACAGCTTCTAGTGAAAATTTAGTCGGAGATGTAATATATAGAGGTGATATTAATAAATGGAAGAAGTTTGGAAATTCATTTATATTACGTCTAGCAATGCGTCTAATTAAGGTCGATGAAAACAAAGCAAAAGAATATGCGAATAAAGTTATTAATAAGACCATGACGTCTAATGATGACAATGCTTATCTAAAACATGAAACTTCTGGTGCACGCGTCACTCAAAATAGAAATAGCCAAGTGTTATTAGGTGATGGAGGGCAAGAGCATTTTTATACTAAATGGTCCAAGACCTTTATCAATTTCTTGAAAAAATCAAATGATCCAAGACTGGCTAAAATAGCTGTTACTAAATTATATTTATCTGACGGGAATAAAGATCAAAATGCAAGTTTTATTACTGATCCAGCAAAACAGAAAGGAATGCCTAATGGTAAAGATTTAGGTGCTAAACCAGAATACAATATTGCAAGTGACCCGAATTTTACAAAAATGGATGAATACTCTTCGGCTCACCCTGAAATGATCAAAAGAGAGGCACCTACATTTATTCTAACATATGCTGAAACAGAACTTCTATGGGCCGAGGCAGCTCAGAGATGGAGTATAGGCGGTAGTGCATCACAGCATTATAAAAATGGAGTTAAAGCGGGACTTACATATTTAAATCAGTATAGTTCAACATTAGGCATTTCTGAAGCAGAGGCAGAAGAGTACATTGTAAAAAATCCTTTCAATGCAAATGATGCACTTAACCAAATTAATTCCCAATATTGGGCACATACTATCACAATGCTCGATTTTTATGAAACTTGGAGTAATTGGAGAAGAACAGGATATCCTATTTTAATTTCTATAGGTAATTATCCTGGAAATGCTACAGGAGGAACTATCCCGAGAAGATTTCCTTACCCAGTAATGGAGGCAGCGGAGAATCCGGAAAATTATAAAGCAGCTTCAAATGCAGTAACTGGTGGAGATAAATTGACAGGCCGTGTTTGGTGGGATAAGTAATTTCTTGCATCTTTAACAGAGATCAGATGCGACAACTTTGATCTCTGTTAAAATAAAAAACCATTTTATGAAAAACCTAATAAATCAAAAGTTAATCATTTTGTCATTTGTTGCTGCATGTTCATCATGTGCGCCAAAGTCTGATAAACCTGCAGAAAATATACAAAATATTGCAGGAACCTATCGTTTACTTGAAAGTAAAACCATAAAAGGAACAGACACGATTCTTGCTTTTACAGATGCATCAAAAACAGAGATGTTTAAGATGTTTAATGGAGATCACTTTTCTTTTTTTAATCACGATAAAGAGAAAGGGAAAGGAAAAGAACCATTATTTGTCTCGGGAGGAGGTACATATACACTAATTGGTAATAAATATAAAGAACATTTACAGTATTGCAGCATGCGCGACTGGGAAAATAATACTTTTGATTTTGAGCTAACTCAAAAGGAGATACACTTATTCAAAAAGGTGAAGAAAATCTTCCAGAATTAGGTGTTAAACAAATAATAATTGAAACCTATATCAAGCTTAAATAGCCCATTTTAATTATCAGGTTGGTAATCGTATTTAAAATTGCTACTTATTAAAAAACAAAGCCTTTCGCAATATTTCCGAAAGCTTTGTTGTATCTCATTAAGTGGGCACTATTTTCTCTTTTCCATACGAACTAAATATTGGTCGTGTTCATCTTCAAATAGAATTTGTACTACCCAGTTTAATTCATGTGCAATTTTAATGAGCATCTTTTGATCCAGATATAACCACTTGAATTTGTCCCCAAAATTTCCCTGATATTGATATTGATAATTTATCTCTCCAAAATAGTGATCAGGTCGTTTTATTTTATATTCCTCATAAAGATACTCGATGTTTGACGTATCAAAGATAAGCTGTCCACGATCTGTCAATATGGATTCAGCATGAATCAAAAGGTTTTTAAAGCCTTCTATATCGCCTGCTAATCCAATTCCATTCATCAAGAACAAGAGCGTATCATATTTATGATCTTTGAATTGATAAAAATCGTTATGATGTATTTTTTGAACTCCTCTCTGTTGCATGATCTGACAGGCTATGTTTGATACTTCAAGTGCTTCAACGTCAAAGTTTTTGTTTTGCAAATACAACGTGTGACAACCTACGCCAGCGCCCACATCTAAAACACGTCCATCACATAGGGAAAGCGCAATAAATTCCAGTTCAGGAATCTCGTCTTCGTCGCGAAAAAATATATCAACGGGCATTTCTTCAATATCACCATAACTACTGTGTAACAGTAGAGGCGCTACCTCTTTTTGATGAATGTAATAATCGTTTAAGGCTTCGCCGTAAATATCTCTAGTCATGTATCATTAATATTTGTTTTGCTAATTTGATAGTCGCTGGATCTCCAGTGTTCTTTTTGGGTTCATCCGATAATTTAATTACCTGCGTCCATTCATCATCTTCTGGTTGTGTTTCAGTCATTTTAATCACTATATTCATTTGTGTCAGGCCAACATCATTAGTGAAGTTCGTACCTACTCCAAATGAATGTCCAATTTTGCCTTTACAATACTGCGTTATATGAGCCACTTTATCATAATCTAAACCGTCCGAAAATATGATGGTTTTCGATAAAGGATCGATTCCCTTATTGACATAATGTGAAATGATTTTTTCAGCGAACTCTATAGGATCTCCGCTGTCATGTCGTACACCATCAAATAATTTGGTGAGTTTTTTGTCAAATTGCCTAAAGAATACTTCTGTTGTGTACGTGTCAGATAGCGCGATACCCAAGTCACCTCTGTATACATCGGCCCAATGTTCAAGACCTAGCAAATTTGCCATTTTATAACCATACTTGGCTGCATGAAACATAAACCATTCATGAGCATGTGTGCCAATAGGTTTAATTTGATATTGCATAGCAAGAAGAACATTACTCGTTCCAATAAAAGTACCAGCCCCATATTCTTTTAATGTTTCTACGACAAGTTTGTGAACCTGAAAAGAATGTCTTCTCCTTGTACCAAAATCTGCGATTGTAATATTTAATTTCTTATATTTTTCAATTTTAGTTTTAGCATCATCAATAACCTGTTCATTCGTTAAGCGCTTCTGTTCAGTTATTTCGTAATAAAGTTCACATATTAAAGCCATGATCGGAACTTCCCATAGAATGGTACGGTACCAATATCCTTCAATTTTAACTTCTAAATCTTCGCCATTTTGAATAATACTGATCTCATCAGGATCATAGCGATAGCCCTGTAAGAAGTCAAAGTAAGTAGGGTCAATATATGGGCAATTTTGAGCAAAAAATGTTTTTTCAGCTTTGCTCAATTTTAGATTTGCCATCGCATCGATTGCCTCTCTTAGTTTTTTATCAAATCCTAGTGGAAATTTATGTTGACCGCGATTAATGAATTGGTATCGAGCCTTTGCTTTTGGAAATAACTTGACAACAGCATATTGCATCGTGAACTTATAAAAGTCGTTGTCTAGTATGGATGTTAGTTGAGCCATTGGCCTCTTAATATAAAGTGAATAAGGATGTAAATTTAATAATTAACATCAATTTAAAGTAATTGTTCGGAAAATCCAATTTGTGTCTTATTCATAAAAAAGAGGCTTAGTATCATTACTAAACCTCTTCATAAAATTATTTCAATTCTTATCTTGTACGTGTACTGCCGCTTCTGGTAGCTCCCGACTGTGTTGAGCTTCTTTCATTGGTACTTTTATTACTTCTTTCCACACTATTTGACTGTGCTCTCGCAGGTCGTTCCGTATTGGATGAAGGGGCAGTTCTACTACTTCTACTTTCGTTGTTTGAAGATGACTGAACTCTTGCAGGTCTTTCTGTGTTCGTAGGCGCAGTTCTGCTACTTCTAGTTTCGTTGTTTGAAGTTTCCTGTACTCTAGCTGGTCGCTCCGTGTTAGTTGGTGCAGTTCTGCTACTTCTAGTTTCATTGTTTGTACTCGTTTGAACCCTAGCTGGACGCTCAGTTCTAGATTGTTCCACTGTATTTGTATTTCTTGCAGGTCTTTCTGTACGAACTGAAGTATTATTATTATCGATAGATTGTACTCTCTCCCGGGTGTTTCTGGTATTCGAAGAGCCATTATCTGTATTAGATGAATTACTTCTTGTGCTACCACCATTATTGTTTATACGTCCGTCTGTTCTATCAGTTGTACTATTATTACTTCTTGATCTATCCGTTGATCCATTTTCTCTCGATCTAACAGTAGCATTTCCACTATTGTCAATATATAATTCGCGACTACCTCTCGTACTGGTCATATTATCTCTTGTAGATATCACCCGATCATTTCTATTTTGTAAAGAAGTATTGTTGCTGCGTGTACGGGATGAAGCTTCAGCAACGCGGCTTGGTCTTGCATCAGTTCTTGAATTACGATCCACATTTGGACGATAGATATCAACACTGCTACGCGTTACACGTGATGCACCAGGTCTATCAGAATTATTAATACTTCTTACGCTTACACGTCTTCCTGTACTTCTTTCAATATCTGATCTTCTTGGACCACCATAATAGTTTTTATTATTGATGATAACAGTATTATTGATAATTGTAGTTCTATTATAAAAATTATTATAATTACGAGGGTGAACATAGTAACGATCTAATCTATTGCTATAGATGTTAGACGACCCAACAAATACCCATAAATTCATAGGAAGATTGATCGAAATATTAATTCCTAAAGGTGCCCATCCATAATAACCAGAACCTTCTCTCCAATTGACCCAGGCTGGTCCCCATTCATAATCTGGGATCCACGCCCAACCATAATTGTTGTTGTATTCCCATCTACCATAATGGAATGGTGCCCATCCCCAAGAATAATTTGATACCCATGTATTTCCATATTCGGTCATGGTCCAGTATCCATTGGTTGAATAAGGCTGGAAGTTGGGACCTACATCTGGTATCCACATATAACCATAATTGCGGTCATTTACCCAGTCACCATAAGGCGCTAGTTCATCATAAAATGTTTGAAAAGAAACACCACTGTTATAATTAGAATATCCACGTTGTGCTAACGAAGATTTAGGCGTCGCAAAAAACAGGATACTAAAAACTGCTAATGCGATTAATTTTATATATTTAATTTTTTTCATGATATTTCTTTTTTATCGATCGTGAAAAATAGTTCTTTATTTTGTAGGTATGACACCTATAATATACATATGGTTTAATCTGTGATTTGTTTTTTATGTAGGCAAAACTTATTCCAGATTATTTTGTTGTTTTCTAGGGCTGTAAGAAAACTTAAGCGGAAACTAAGTGTTTATGGTTTGATAATAATTACCTATTTTTTGTACCTTTATCCCTTCAATCGTGTCATAAAATATTGTACACAGGAAATATTTATTTGAATGTTAAATAAACTTCGATCATTTTTTACTGAATTCGCAAATATCCATCGATTCTTAATTCGATTCTGGAAAGAACTTGTCACACCTCCTTATGAATTTAAGGAAATAATACGTCAATGTTTTGAAATTGGATGGAAATCATTACCCTTAATCAGTTTAACGGGTTTTATTGTGGGATTTGTTTTTTCTAAACAATCACGACCTTCATTGGAAGAGTTTGGAGCAACCTCTATGTTACCTTCATTGATTTCCATTGCTATTGTTCGGGCGTTAGCCCCATTGGTAACGGCATTGATTGCATCTGGAAAAATTGGTTCGCAGGTTGGGGCTGAATTGAGTTCTATGAATGTTACCGAACAAATCGATGCGATGGAAGTTTCAGGAACAAACCCATTTAAATTTTTAATTGTAAGTCGTATTATAGCGACAACAATAAGTATTCCTATTTTATGTTTTTATGTTGCAGGAATCGGGCTTCTTGGTGGATACCTAAGCATGGCATCCAAAGATGATCTAAGCTTTTTAAGTTTTTTTACGCAAGTCTTCGAAACAATTGGTTATCAGGATTTATGGGCAATGGTCTTTAGAGCTATTGTTTTTGGTTTTACTATCGGTGCAGTGAGTTGTTATTGTGGATATTATTCTTCAAAAGGAACTGAAGGGGTTGGTAAAGCGGCTAATGCCGCAGTTGTAGCTTCCATGTTTTTAGTTTTTATTGAAGAAATTATCATTGTACAAATTTTATCAATAATAAATTAGTGATGGAAAAAGTAAAAACACATATCGATTATCAAGATTCTGTCATTACAATACGCGGTGTTAGTAAATCATTCGGAGAGAACCATGTATTAAGAAATGTTGATTTAGACTTATACCGGGGGGAAAACTTAGTGGTTTTGGGACGTTCTGGTACTGGTAAATCCGTATTAATAAAACTTATTGCAGGACTTTTACAGCCTGATGTGGGGAGTATTGAAGTTCTTGGAAATTCTGTTAATGATTTGGATAACCATGAGTTGATGAAGCTGCGGTTGCGTATAGGATTTTCATTTCAAAATAGCGCTTTGTACGATAGTATGACGGTACGTGAAAATCTTGAATTTCCATTGATTCGTAATAAAAGAAATCTGACTCGTGCTGAAATCAATAAAGAGGTGGAAGATGTGCTAGAAGGTGTGGGACTATCACAGGCAATCAATCAAATGCCATCTGAATTATCTGGTGGACAGCGTAAAAGAATCGGTATCGCCCGTACGTTAATCTTACGACCAGATATCATGATGTACGATGAGCCAACAGCAGGATTGGATCCAATAACTTGTTTAGATATTAATAGTCTTATTAACGAAGTCCAAGAAAGGTATAAAACATCATCCATTATCATCACACATGATTTAGCTTGTGCTCGATCGGTAGGAGATCGTATTGTGATGTTACTAGATGGTAAATTTGAAAGACAGGGATCTTTTAAGGAAATATTTGAAACAGATGATGCGCGAGTTAAAGCGTTTTATGATTATAATTTTATTGTTTAAATAAATGAGCAAAGTAGAAAATAAGAGAGCAGTAATAGTTGGATTATTCGTATTTATAGGATTAGCTATTCTGATTGCAGGTATATTTATACTGGGGAGTCAACAGAAAAAATTTACTAAAACTTTCGAAATTGCTACGTCTTTCCCTGATGTTGCAGGCTTAAAAGTAGGTAGTAATGTTTGGTTTTCAGGTGTTAAAGTGGGGATTATAAAGAATATTCATTTTAAAAATTTACAGGATGTTGAGGTTGTTATGACCATTGAAGAAAAATCAGCTGAATATATCCGTAAAGATGCCATTACCAAATTAGGATCAGATGGTCTTATTGGTAATAAAATCATTGTGATTTCAGGTGGTTCTCAAAATGCGCCATCAATTGAAGCTAATGATTTTCTTCGTTCTGCGAAAGCCGCAGATATGGAAGCAATGATGGAAACGCTACAGCTTAATAACCAGAACTTGGCAAAAATTACAACAGATTTTGTTGAAATTTCACGTGGTTTGGTTGAAGGGCGTGGTGTAGTTGGGTCTTTATTGACAGATACAGCCATGTTATCTTCTTCATATGTCTTTGCAGTCGATCAGTCAGGTTATGGCCAGTACAAATAAAGCAACATCTAACCTTGTTCTATTGACAGAAAAATTAAATTCGAATAAAGGCTTAGTTCACGATCTGACTACAGATACAGCAGTTTTTGCTAGTTTAAGAGCTTCTGCAGCACAATTGCAGGGTGTTTCACAGACAGCTAATGCACTGATGACAAATTTAAATACTGCTTCAGGTAAATTAAGTAGCAAAGATAATGCGATTGGTACATTGATCAATGATCCAGCTGTTGGCAATGAGCTTAGAGAGGCTGTTCGTAACTTAAATAACAGTACCGCTAAATTGGATCAAAATATGGAAGCTTTGCAAAGTAATTTCTTATTGAGAGGTTTCTTTAAGAAGAAAGACAAGGAAGCAAAAAAGGCAGCTGAATTAGAATTGAAAGATTCAGTGAAATAGAAATTTTAATATATTTAAAAAAGTAAAGGGCAATTTTCTTCGAAAATCGCCCTTTACTTTTTTAAGCTATTCTGATTAGGTGTATCTTTGCATTTATACATAGGCAAGATCTCTTGCATATGTATAATTATTGTAAGATTTTATTTTAACTAAATGCATAATATTACAGATAGAGATGTTATCTATGAAGATAACCACCTCATCGCAATCAATAAAAGGGCAGGAGATATTGTTCAGGTAGACGATACCGGTGATAAGTCTTTAGAAGATATGGTTAAAGAGTATTTAAAATATAAATACAATAAACCTAATGAAGCCTTTTTAGGAGTTATCCATCGTCTGGACAGGCCTGTTAGCGGTTTAATTGTTTGCAAAACAAGCAAAGCATTAGAGCGTATGAATAAACTGTTTAAAGATAGACAGGTAAAAAAGACTTACCTTGCTGTTGTGAGACAACGTCCACAAGAACCTGCCGGTAAATTGATCAATTGGCTTGTGCGAAATCGTGAAAAAATGGTAACAAAAGCTTTTAATAAGGAAGTGAAAGAAAGCAGCTATGCCGAATTGGATTATACTTTGATCGGTGAACTGAATGGTTTTCATTTATTAAAAGTTGAGCCATTAACAGGACGTACTCATCAGATTCGGGTGCAATTATCCACGATGGGGTCCCCTATAGTGGGGGACAATAAATACGGGTACCTCGGGGCAGCTCAAAGGGTAGTATCTGTCTCCATTCCAGATCACTTACTTTTGTTCACCCAATCAAAAAAGAGGCGATTACATTAAAGGCTCCATTACAGCATGACGGTTTCTGGGAGAAGTTTTCTAAGTTTAATGACTAGAGTAGCTGTAAAATAATCTTAATTTTTTAAGTATCTTTGTATTATGAAAACGCTTAAGTATTTGCTAGTTACAATTGTTCTGTTTTGCACGATTACGGTAACACCAATCAGTTCAGTATATGCCCAGTGTGCTATGTGTTCCTTAAATGCTGAAAATTCTACTCAGAACGGCAATACACAAGGTAAAGGCTTAAATGATGGAATCTTATTTTTGCTTGTCATTCCTTATTTGGCAGCCGCAGGTTTGGGCTTTCTATGGTATAAAAAATATCGTACTGTAAAGTCGAATAAATCTCAGGAAAAAATTCTTTAAAATTAATAAGATATGCCAACATCTAAAATTCATGCGCTTGTGCATTCAAAATGTCCAAGATGTCATGTCGGAAATATGTTTGTCGGACCTGCCTATGGTTTACGTAAACAAAAAACAAATGATGTATGTCCCGTTTGTAATTTGACTTTCGAAATCGAGCCAGGTTATTTTTATGCGGCCATGTATGTCAGTTACGCGATGTCGGTGGCTGAAGTGGTAACATTTGCTTTGGCAACAGCAGTATTAACAGGAAGTGAGTCCCCGTGGACGTATATGGTAGTCCTTTTTGCAACAATTATTATCTTTTCTCCATTTAACTTTCGTTATTCAAGATTGGTCTTATTGCATTACATGACTCCAAAAATTGTTTATGATCCCAAGTGGGAACTTTTAGAAGAAAATAAAAATAAGAGCGATATTTAGTATCGCTCTTATTTTTACAAGTATTTCATTGTACTGTCAAAGATGAAAGCTTTATCCTTATAATTGGATGAAATTTCATGCTGTAAATGGCTAAGATGATCTTGTTGAAATTGTGCAATGTCCTCTTCGCTGGAAACCTGTATCTGAATGCAGTATGTTACTCCTTCATGAGGAGAATTAAGCATTTCCAAAAAACGAGGATTGAAATTAGTGCTGTTTAGAAGATTTTCTTTTATCCAGGAAACTATTTCCTGATGTACAGATTCTTCTGATATGATGGATATGTTATATAAATACATAAGTGCAAAAATATGAACTTTAATTGCCTTATTGAAATATATATCTGTATATTATCGTGGTACAATAAATGTTAGCTGTTCTTGTAAAAATAAAGTTGCACATGATTTGTTATTGCTAATTAATTTTAATCTTTGAGTAGGTTGACGAATGAGTTTGTTTATGCGCGCATATATTACATTTTCTATATTAATTACCTTGCTGTTTCTAGGCATTAGCTGTTCGAATAATAAAACGGAGCGTATACCTATTGAAAGTTTTTTTCAACTCCTGAAAAGACATCATTTAAAATTTCCCCTGATGGTAATTATATCGCTTATATCGGGTTAGATAATCATTGCAAGAATATTTTTTTATTAAACTTAAATAATCAGGACAGTTCCAAGCAATTGACGTATCAAAATGATATGAACGTTAATAGTTTTGTTTGGGGAGATAATGAAGAGATTATATTTTCAATAGAACAAACCTCTAATGACAGCCTAAGATTATATGCTGTTAATATTTTTACGGACGCCCTTCAACCATTGATTAAACCCATGAAAGCAAAATTTCGTTGGGTACAGCCGGCAAGATTATATGATAATGGAATTATAGTAGCTATCAATGATCGAGATTCTTCAACGTTCGATCTTCATAAATTATTTATTGATGGACGCAGATCCGAGATGATTCTTCAAAACTCAGGAAACATCAATTCTTGGTATCTTTCTCAGGATGGTCAAGTAAGACTTGTCATGGCTAATGATAGTGTGGAAGAATCAATGATGTATAGGGCAGATAACGAACAACCTTTTCATCAGGTTTTAAAAAATGATTTCAGTTCTACCATTATACCGATGGGTTTCGTTAAAAACTCGACAACAAATATTTACGCACTTTCAAATATCGGCAGAGATAAGCTGTCGTTAGTTGAGTATGATTTAGAGCAGAAGAAGGAAGTGTATGAAGTTTTTAATAATAAGGAAGTAGATCTCGATTGGGGTGGATATTCTTCTTATACCAATGAAATGCTCTATGCCTCTTATACTCTTTCAAAAAAGAAAAGATTTTTTTTCAACGATAAGATTGCAGGAATATTTAAAAAAATATCTGAAAAAGCAAAGGGATCTGAATTTGATATCATTGACTCAGACTCTTCCTTCAATAAAATCATCATAAGAACATATACAGATACCAATCCTGGTGCAATTTATTATTTTGATTGCCAGGATAACGAATTACATAAACTGACCGATAACAATCCTAATTTAAAAGATCGTGAGTTATCGCAAACAGAATCTGTGAAATATCAAGCCCGCGATGGCAAGATCATTACAGGTTTTATTACCTACCCTTTGCATGAAGATAGGAAGAACCTTCCTGTTGTTGTAATGCCACATGATGGACCTAATCAGCGAGAGGTTTGGGGTTTTGATCACGAAGCACAGTTCTTAGCCAATCGAGGGTATGTTGTATTTCAGATGAACTATCGTGGTTCAGTAGGCTTTGGTAAAGAATTTTGGTCGGCAGGTTTTAAAGAGTGGGGAGGTAAGATTCAAGATGATATTACTGACGGCGTAAAATGGTTAATCAGAGAAGGTATCGCGGATAAAGATAGAATAGCTATTGTTGGAAAAGGCTTTGGCGGATATTCAGCTTTGCATGCGGCTTGTTTTAATTCTGATATGTATGCCTGTGCAGTATCATATTCGGGGTACACAAACTTGTTCACATATTTTAGAGACATACCACCGTATGTAAAACCCTATTTGCAAAAATACTATCAGATTATTGGAAATCCAATTCGCGAATCGAGCATGTTTAAGCAGATTTCTCCCGTATTTCATTCTAATCGTGTCAAAATTCCAGTTTTAATAGCACAAGGGGGAAGGATCGATTAAGTTCGGTAACAGATGCCAATCAATTTGTGCAGAAACTTAAAAATAATAATATTCCTGTACAATATATATTGAAAGAAGAAGAGGGTAGAACTTTTAAAAAGGATGAAAATGTCATTCAATATTATCAGGAACTGGAGAAATTTTTAGATAAATATATCGGTAAATAGTGGGGCGATGAGAGGAACAGGTTATAATTATCGTAAGAATTTTGGTTTGCTTTTTGTCTTCTTTGCTTTCGTTACGTTATTGTATTTTGTTGTCATATTTGCAGCTAGAAACTATACTGTAAATCTCGTTAATAACGAATTTACGAATCGCAAATCGGAGGTCTTTGATTTGACATTGGTACCCTTCAATGATTTTTTTCAAAATCGTGTTCCCGAAGTTTCTTTTTATCAGGGATATTTGGATTCTTTGGAAGCTGGGAAATATGCTTACAGTGTCTTAAGCTCTTATCCATTCGTTAAAGAGATCGCATTTTACGATATGCTTTTTAGTAATGATAATAGAATGCTTGCGGGATTTTCTATCAACGGATTAAATATAAGACCTAAAACATTATCCATATTTACAATTAATAATCGCGGTTTAGATAAAAGGTACATCACCAAACGTGAAGAAATGGGTCCTTTTAACGAGGAATTGAATAGTATGGGGATTAAGGTGGCAAGTTATATTGATAAGTTGCAGTCCAGCTCAAAACTAACAGATCGCGATATTCTTCGTGTTTTCTACTCCACGCAACCGGGACGTATTACTTATCTCAATATTCCGCGCATTAATGATCTATTGGTATATAAAGATATCATGGATACAAAATTAGATCATATTGTGAACTATGAACAGGATATGTTTGTTTTTAGCGTTGACCCGACCTTATTGGATGTCAAGAACATATATCCCAATCTTTACGAAAGAATTGAGGTAGTACCTATAGTACGTGCTCCCGTCACCTCGGATGTTAAAGAATATGTGACCGAAATGCTTTTACCCGGAGCTTTGGCAGATTATAAATTGTTATTCCATTCCAGCGAATCATTTATCTCAAAAGAAGTGAATCGTAGTTTTCTACCTGTTGTGCTGGGTATCTCATTAGTTTATTTGATTTTATTGGTCATTTTATATTTGATTTACCGTAATTTAGAAATTAATGGTAGACTGTTTAAATTGCAGTACGATTTTATTAATAATTTGACACATGAGTTTAAAACACCTGTTAGTGTAATAAAAATAGCTGGCAACAATATTAAAAGTGCACAATATTTATCTGATGAAGAGCGTATAATGTATGGAAACATATTGGATCAAGAATCAGATCGACTGAACAATTTGATGAACAAATTATTGTCATTTAGTCAGATTGAAAATAAAACAATCAAGCTCAAAAGAGAAGAAATTGATTTAAATACATTTGTTGATAATATTGTGACATCCACACAATTAAAACATGCAGATTTTAAAATAACAAAAGAAATTAACGTCAAATCCAGTCTACTTGCAGATCCTGTATTATTAACAAGTGTGTTTCAAAATTTAATTGATAATGCCTATAAATATTCGGATCAAAAGAGGAAAGTATTAGATATTAAAATACAACAAAATAAAAAGAATTTTGTTATTATCTTTAGAGACGAAGGAATAGGTATAAATAAAAATGAGTTTTCAAATATATTTAAGAAGTTCTATCGGATCAAAAGTCAATACAATCAACAAGGAAGTATTGGTTTGGGTTTAGCCTTTTGTAAAGAGATAACAGAATTTATGGGGGGAGAAATTTCTGTTAAAAGTGAAATCGGTAAAGGAACTACCTTTACTATCATTTTTCAGTTTAAAATATAATTAATTATGAGCAAAGAAATAACTGTAGCTGTTATTGAAGATGATGAAAATCTACGCTTTTTAGTTCGTCACAGATTAGAAACGGAAGGATACAATGTTGTTCAAACGGGGGATGGAAATGAGGCTGAAAAGTTGATTTTAGAGAAAAAACCAGATGTTGTATTGCTAGATTGGATGTTGCCAGGTAAGGAAGGTAACGAGATTTGTGAAAATATACGTAAAGCAGGATTTGAAAATATTGTTATCATGATGACTGCTAAATCACAAGATATTGATAAGATCGAAGCTTATAGCTTTGGTGTAACGGATTACATTAGCAAGCCATTCAATATGGACGTATTAATCGCCATGATTGAGAATAAGGTTCGTTTCTTTTTACCTAAAAATACGCCTGAGATTTATCATTTTGGTAAAACTGAACATCAGCCAAATATTCACTCACTTGTAAGAGACGGTAAGAAAATAGAACTTACCATTTAGAGAATCGTATTTTATTGCATTTTTTACAAAATGTCGGCAAAGAAATAACACGCGAAGAGCTGATGGAAGTCGTTTGGGGATACAGTTCAAATGTCAATACACGAACTTTAGACATGCATGTGGTTAGATTAAGGAAGAAGATCGAAAAGAACCCTGATAAACCCCACTACTTACAGACTGTTAGGGGTTTAGGGTATAGATTTGTTGATGAAGAAGAGAATTAAAATGAATTAATGGGTTTGAATTTGTTTTGTTAAAAACAATTCTTACCTTCGTATTATAGACAGCGAGACCATGTTATCCGACAAGGATAACATGGTCTTGTTTCATTTTTGAATAATTAAGATAAAACAAATAACAATAATTATGGCAGAAGTAACTTATTACACCGCAGAGGGATTACAAAAGCTCAAGGAAGAGTTGCACTATCTTAAAACTGAAGGAAGAACTAATATCTCGAATGCAATAGCTGAAGCAAGAGATAAAGGTGATTTGTCTGAGAATGCAGAATATGATGCTGCAAAAGAGGCACAGGGTATGCATGAAGCAAAGATTGCAAACTTGGAAAACACGCTAGCTGGAGCTCGTTTAATTGACGAATCCAAACTAGATTCATCAAAAGTATTGGCTTTATCTATCGTAAAGATCAAGAATAAGAAAAATGGCGCTGAAATGACGTATCAATTGGTGTCCGAAACTGAAGCTGATATGAAATTAGGAAAGATTTCTGTTAAGTCTCCTATTGCCAAGGGTTTACTAGGTAAATCTAAAGGTGATGTAGCTGTAATAGACGTTCCTGCAGGTCAGATTGAATTCGAAATCATAGAAATTACAAGATAAATTATATCGGTTATGTGCGGTTTTGCCATAACCGCATATTAATAAAACGTTATATCATTATTTAAGGTTGCATTACATGCAGCCTTTTTTTATATTTGGGTTATAAACAATTGAAATATGTCTACGATTTTTTCAAAAATAGTGTCAGGAGAAATTGCTGCTTATAAAGTAGCTGAGAGTAATGATTTTTTAGCATTTTTAGATGTTAGTCCATTAGCCGAGGGGCATGTTTTGGTCATTCCGAAACGCGAGACTGACTATATCTTTGATATCAATGATGATGAATATATGGCTCTTTGGGTTTTTTCAAAAATTGTAGCTCAAGGTATCAAACGCGTTTTCCCTTGTAAGAAGTCGGTGTTGCTGTTATCGGATTAGAAGTAGCCCATGCTCATATCCATTTAGTCCCGTTAAATAATGTTTCAGATTTAAATTTTTCTCGACCTAGATTGTCGCTTACTCATGAAGAATTTACCCAAATTGCGGAAACAATTAAAGAGTCAATTATTAATGTTACATCTGATAATTAATCGAAAACAACCTCATCTAAAAGTAGTATTTTAAATATAAATATAAAAAAAGACTATAATATATCATATCTTTGCAGTCTTATATAGAAATTATATGTCTATATGAAATGTCATAGATAGGGATTATATTATAATGACATTTTTCACAAAATAAGTGAAACGTAAAAAAGAAATTATGCAAGATCTTTTGTTGTCTTTTCAACAATTACTGAACCCAGAGGAATTATTAAGCTCTGGCGGTTTTTATTTAGTTTTACTCATTGTATTTGCTGAAACGGGTTTGTTTTTTGGTTTCTTTTTACCGGGAGATTATTTGTTATTTTTAGCTGGACTATTTTGTGCATTAAATAAAATTGAAGTGGATATCGTGACGCTTTGTGCTGGTTTAATTGCAGCTGGCGTACTCGGAAACTTTGCAGGATATTGGTTTGGTTATCGAGCCGGTCCTATGCTTTTCAAACGTAAGGATAGCCTTATCTTTAAGCGTAAATACGTTATTATGGCTGAAGAATTCTACCATAAATATGGTGGTACAGCTTTGATCATCGGTCGCTTTGTACCTATAGTGCGTACATTTGCACCAATTTTTGCAGGCGTTGTTAAACTCGATTTTAAAAGTTTGTAATCTTTAATATATCAGGAGCACTGCTTTGGGTACTATTATTAACTTTATCAGGGTATTTCTTAGGTATTGAATTTCCTTGGATTATTAATTATGTCGAATATATTATTGTTGGATTGATTGCGATTGCCTTCTTACCGATCGTCATTGCTTTGATCAAACGTAAAATGAATGAAAATAAAAACAAACAAAATATACAGTAAATCAAATGAGTACACAAAATCCTTGGCATAAAGTATCTCCTGGTACAAATGTGCCAAATTCAGTAAATGCTATTATTGAAATTTCAAATGGTTCAAAAGGAAAATACGAATTAGACAAAGAGACTGGTCTTTTATTATTAGATCGCGTTTTGAGTTCTTCTGTAGTGTATCCTGCTAACTATGGTTTTATTCCACAAACATATTGTGATGATAAAGATCCATTGGATATTTTGGTAATCTGTTCTGTTGATATTCTTCCTTTGACATTGGTTGAAGCACAAATCATTGGTGTGATGAACATGGTTGATGGTGGTGAGCAAGATGATAAAATCATTGCTGTTGCTAAGAATGATCCTGTGTACAATTACATTACAGATATTGAACAACTATCTCCACACAGTATGAAAGAAATTGTTCAGTTTTTTGAAAGTTACAAAGCATTAGAAAAGAAAAATGTTGTAGTTGAAGGCGTTCAAGGCCGTGAAGTTGCACAACAAATTCTATTGGATAGTATAGAATTGTACAATAAAGAATTTGGTAATAAATAAACCCCATAATGGCCCTCGATATTTTTTGGACAATATTTTTAGTAGTTGCAAATGGTTTTTTTGTTGCGGCAGAATTTGCTATAGTCAAAGTAAGAGCTTCACAAATTGAGCTCCAAGCAAAATCAGGTAGCAATGTTGCTAAAATCGCAAAAAATATTACGGAGCATTTGGATAAATACCTAGCTGCAACACAGCTAGGTATTACTTTAGCATCACTAGGCTTAGGCTGGAAAGGTGAAGCAGTCATGACCGAAATCGTATCTAATCTGTTTTCTTTTTTTCAGGTAGATACTTCACAAAGCTGGGCTAAATGGACCGGTTTTGCACTTGCATTCGGAACCATTACGTTCTTGCATGTTGTACTAGGTGAGCTTGCTCCTAAATCTATTGCTATTCAAAAACCTGTAGCGACAACAATGAAAGTAGCCGTACCATTGCGTATATTTTATTGGTTATTGATGCCCTTAATATATGTATTCAATGGTTTTGCTAATTTTTTATTGAGATTAATAGGTATTCAACCACATCCTAGTGAATCTTCACACTCTTCAGAGGAACTTCAATATTTATTGGATAAAGGTAAAGAAAGCGGAGCATTAGAATCATCTGAACATGAATTGATTAAAAACGTTTTCGACTTTAATGAACGGATCGTGAAAAACATCATGGTTCCGAGAACAAAAATCGTAGCGGTTGAAGAGGATTGTGCAGCCATTGATTTTATCAATACGGTAACAGAAGAGGGCTATTCACGTATTCCTATTTATGCCGACAGTATCGATCAGATTGTCGGTATCGTACACACAAAAGATATCTTACCGATCGTTATGAAAGGTAAAGAGGTGGTATTAAAGGATATCATGCGTAAGCCCTACTTTATTCCGGAAACCAAAAAAATCAATGATTTAATGGCCGAATTTCAATTAAAAAGAATTCAGTTGGCGATTGTATTGGATGAATTTGGAGGTACGGCCGGTATGGTTACTTTAGAAGATATTGTCGAAGAACTTGTTGGTGAAATTCAAGATGAATATGATGAAGAAACTCCAGTTGTTGAACGTATTTCTGAAACAGAATATATGGTGGACGCTGGTGCGAGCATTCATGATGTGAATGAATTTTTACCATTAGAATTACCAGCAAGTCAAGATTATGATACTGTTTCAGGTCTAGTAAGCGATTTGTTTGATAAAATCCCTGAAGTAGGAGAGTATAAAGAAGTATTTGGTTATACCTTTACGATTATTCGTAAAACGCAACAGAATATAGAATTTGTAAAATTGGAACTTGTTGAGTCTATGCATGATGATCAAGATAATTAGCGATTATGCAACTATTTTTTACAGAAGAGATTAAACCTGATTTTAAAAACTTTATTCTAAGTGAAGAAGAGAGTAAGCATGCAATTCGTGTGCTTCGACTTCAAGTAAGTGATAAAGTTCACTTGATTGATGGAAGAGGCGGATTGTATGAGGCTGAAATTTTAGATCCACATCCGAAAAGAACAGTTTTGACCATTTTAAATGTTAAAGAAAACTATCAGCAATCCTCCTATTACTTACATATTGCAATTGCTCCAACTAAAAATATCGACCGTTTCGAATGGTTTTTAGAAAAAGCGACAGAGATTGGTATTCATGAAATTACCCCCTTAATCTGTGAGCATTCTGAGAGAAAAGAGGTGAAATTAGATCGTCTTAATAAAGTGATTGTAGCAGCAATGAAGCAATCGTTGAAGGCCTATATTCCAAAATTGAATCCTGCGATTACTTTTTCTCAATTCTGTAAGCAACAGGAATCGAATACAGCTACCAAAGTTATTGCACATTGTATAGATAGTGAGAAACAGTATCTAAACGAAGTTTTACAATCAGAACAGCATTATATCTTATTGATCGGTCCTGAAGGAGATTTTTCGATACAGGAGATAGAACAAGCATTAAACCTGGGCTATCAACCGATTTCGTTAGGAGAAGCACGTTTACGAACCGAAACAGCAGGAATAACATCTTGTGTTGAGGTTTCTCTCGTAAACAGATCAAAATAAAAGCCGCAATAGCGGCTTCTTTTATTTTATAATTACTGCATCAACTATCGTAATTTCCGAATTACCTTTTAAAGGATCCTTGTTAAAGACCATTTTGCCTTTTAATTTGATAGGCTCTTCTGTAAATTTTATGGCGTCACCTTTTAGAAATACCTCCACCATCGGCGGGATTCCATTAGAACCGCAAAACATACATTGCGCTACAGGAAGTACCGATATCATAAAGTTTTTATGTGTTCTGCACTGGTCAAAGGCACCATATAACCGGGCATTTCAACAATCTTATTTTCTAAAGCTTTTAACTCTGCAGGATAGAAAGGAGTATATATCTTTTTACTGCCGCTATAGGAAACTTTATAAGCCATTTTATCAACAGCTTCCCAGGTTTTATTCATCATTGGTGTATGATCAGGTGTATTGGGATCACGACCTATCTGCGCATTTGCCGTAATACAAAAGGTAATCAGTAAGCTAAAGAAAGCGAGTATTTTTTTCATTATAATTGTTTTTTTGTACATTTAAAATTTGCTTTTGACGGGCTTTACAATTTGTCACCTTGAAAATTCCCGTTTTATAATTCCATTTTTATGCGCTGAAGTATTTCGAAATAATCCGAGCAATTCTTAGATCAGTTTGTAAAAATACAAAAGCTTATGATAATATCATTTTACATTAATTGTTTGATAAAATATGCGAAATCGTTGTTTTATATGCCTTGATCGCAGGAATTAGTGCTGAAATAATACCAATTACACAGGCTAATAAAACAAAAATCAGTTCTATGGGATCAAGCTTAAATGCATCTATAAAGTCAGCACTTTGGCTTGTTTGTGTATTGATATAATAAAGCGCTATATGGGCGAAAATCAATCCTAAGAAACCCCCAATTACAGTAATGACCATTCCCTCACAGATTACCAGAGAGAAAAGTTTGAGTTTGGAAGCACCCAAGGTACGCATGATCGCTAAATCATATTTCCGTTGTTTTAAGGCATTGTATAAGCTGATAAAGACACTTAATCCAGCAATTGCCATGATGATATAAGCTAATATCTTTAATGAGTCAATTCCCACCCCTAAAAGAGAAAATAAACGTGTGCTCTCTATAGCTGGTGAGGCAGCCTGCATTTGCGTATTTTGTGCTATATACTTAGGTAATACCGCAATCGCAGCTGGTGACCGGTACTGTACTAACAATGCTGTAATTTCAAGACCAGAAGAATGAATCATATCCGCACCAATTGATTTGACAATCATATTGGGTTCATGTTGATCCTCATCACGTTGTTCATCCTCTTCTGCTTCACCATGATGGTGGAGATGTGCGTTTTTCGTCTCTTCAAGATCCTCTTTAGCCTGTGCTTCAGCAGGAGTTAACTCATGGTCGTGATCGTCATGAGCAATTCCGTGTACATCCCAAACACTACTAAGACTAGTCAGAATCAGATTGTCCGTAATATTGTTGTTGTATGCTAATATGCCCACAACTGTGAATGGTTGATCATCATGGCTGTGACCACCTTTACTTAGTCCATGCGAGCTGTGAATCTGATCTCCAATTTTAAGATGCTGCTTACGGGCAACATCAGTTCCGACAACAACTTCATAGTCTTTATCAAATAGCTTTCCTTGTTGTACTTTGGTTTCATACAAAGTGAGAAAGCTAGAATCCGTGCCTACTATGCGACGCCCCCTATAGTTATCCCCCAATGAGACAGGAACAGCCAATTTTATTAATGGGTTATGCTGCAATTTTTCAGCTTCAGCTAAAGGGATATTACCAGTAGGATTGTCGATATGATAAACACTGGATAGAATCAATTGTAAGGGACTTCCTTTAGCTCCGATTACTAAATCAATATTCTTACTATTATTTTCAAGTTGCTTTTCAAAGCTATCGCTGGTTATAGAAAGTACACATAATATGGCAACACCAAAAGCAGTCAGTAATATGCTGAGTGCTGTTGAGCCTATTTGTTTACTAATATTTTTCCAAACTAATTGAATAGTATTCATGCTATTTGCTATTAGGATTGAGTGTATTTAAATCGTAAGTATTCGAAAAGTTATTTTTAATTCTTTTATCATGCGTAGCGATCAGGAGGGTAGCGCCCTGTTGATCGGCAATTTCCATTAATAGTGTTAATACCCTAGTTGTATTCTGATCATCCAATGATGCAGTAGGTTCGTCAGCAATTAAAAGTAAAGGCTTATTAATAACAGCACGTGCAATAGCGGCACGTTGTAATTGGCCTCGACTTAATTCCTGTGGATATGCATGGGCTTTATCAGACAATTGTAGTTTGTCTAGCACACTTAAAACTTCATTTTTATTGACTGTTTTCTTTGCTAAAGACTGTGCAAGCTGAATGTTTTCAAGAATAGTTAAGTTTTTCAATAAATGGGCTTCTTGAAAAATAAAGCCGATATGTTGCGATCTAAATTTATCCATTTCAGATGTGCTCATGACATAGATATCTTTTTCATTAATCCAGACTTTTCCTGCTGTCGGTTTTGAAAGTCCCGCCAAAAGGTGAAGCAATGTTGTTTTACCAGTTCCCGAATTTCCAAGAAGCAGTGTATGTTGACCTTTTTGAATTTGAATAGCAGGAAATTTGATTGGTATACCTCCTTTGTATTGGAAGGAAAGTTCCTGTGTTGCTATGATTGGATTATTTGTCTGCATAGTATGATCATTCTTTCAGATGCTAAATTTAACCTAATTCCTGCATATATGTCGAATTGTTATGACATTATTACATCATATGTTTATTAATTATTAAGGCGCACTGCACTTAACATTTTAGCTGTTAATCAAATGTTAACATGTAAAAATGCGTATAGTACGTGTAAACGATGACGTTAACAATTCTTTAACACAGCACTAATGTAATAGTAATGTTAAGGTAATGTGCACGTAATATCGCGGTAATAGATTTGCAGAAACAAAAAAACAAATAAATTGAAACCACAATTAACACTTAAGAAATTTGTTGCTACTCTAATCTTATTGGTAATAGCGACAGCTGTTTTTGCACAAGGTAGTGGAAAAGTAGTTGGAAAAGTGAGTAACAGCAAAACCGGTGAGACTATTGCTGGAGTTACAGTGAAAATTTTGAATACTTCAAGAGCCGGGAGTACCGATGTAACTGGTAATTATAATATTCCAGGTCTTTCTGTTGGAAAGTATATATTGGAATTTAGTTATGTTGGGTATGGAACGAAGCAGATCTCAGACGTTGAAATAAAAAATAACGAGATTACAAGTCTTGATATTATCTTGGACAACTCAGAAGGTAATGTTTTAGAACAGGTTGTGATTAGAGGTACTTATAAAAAAGAATCTATCGGAGCTTTGTATGCACAGCAAAAGAATAGTATTTCAATATCAGATGGTATTTCTGCTGAAATAATTAAGAGAACTCCAGATAAGAATACCGGTGAAGTTTTAAAGCGCGTAAGTGGTGCAAGTGTTCAAGATAATAAATTTATTGTTATTAGAGGCTTAAGCGATCGCTATAATGCTGCTTTACTTAATAATAGCCCATTACCAAGCACTGAACCTGATCGAAAAGCCTTTTCATTCGATATTATTCCTTCCTCATTAATAGACAACATTGTTATCAGTAAAACAGCTACTGCAGATTTACCAGGTGATTTAACAGGAGGGGCCGTAAATGTTAAAACGAAAGATTTTCCAGATAGGAAGACAATGGAGATTAGTGTTGGACTAGGTGGTAATACTCAAACCACTTTTAAGGATTTCTATGGTAGTAAAAGAACAGTAGGTAATTATTTTGGAATCAAAAATCCAGATAATAATTTACCATCGACCTTTCCAAAAGATAGAGCAAGCTATACCGATTTAAATTTTGAACAGAAAGCTGAACATACCAAAGCATTTAAAAATACTTTTGGTTATGAAAAATTAGGAAAATCACTTCCTTATCAAAATTTACAGTTTATATATGGTAACTCCTATCGATTAAATAATGAAGGTAAATTGGGAGTTATAGCTTCTGTGACTTACCGCAATTCTGAGAGTATATCTAACGAAGTCCGAAATGATTTTAATGGTACAGATCAAGGTTTAAATAGTTATTACTTCAAGTATGAAGATACATACTATCGCTTCAACTCTTCAATAGGGGCCTTGGCTAATGTATCGTATCTAAAAGATAATTTTAAGATCTCGCTAAAAAATATCTACAATCAAAGTCTTGAACAGAATTTTATCAATAGAACGGGTATTCTAGACAATGAGTCATTGCGTAAAAGTACCTTATTGGAAGTACACCAAAAACGTATGTTAAACTCTGTCCTTGACGGAGAGTACTTGATGAATGCTGATAAGCAAACAAAATTGTCGTGGAATTTATCGTATAGTAATATGAATGATGATACTCCTGATTTAAGACAGTTGGCTTATACTAAAATATAGCATATAAGGATGATCCCTCTGTTGCTTTTCAGGCAGCTATTCCAAGTGGATCTGCTACCTCCGAGCAAGCTGGAAAGTTTTACAGCAATTTGAATGAAAATATTTACAGCGGAGCTCTTAATTGGTCTCAAGGAGTTAATTTACTAGGTTCGGCAAAAACTGTAAAAATTGGCGTGTTCAAGCAGTACAAAAATAGAGAGATGAATGCACGTGTTTTAGGTTTTGTTAATAAAAGCGAAGATTATACAGAATTTAATAGGTTGTTGCAGTTACCTCAAGATCAGTTGTTTGCAGAAGAAAATATCGCTAAGGATAAGTTTTTTATAGATGATATCACCAATCCAACGAATAGCTTCGAAGGTATTGGGGATCTCAATGGTGGATATGGTATGCTATCAGGGAATGTTTCTGAAAAGTTAAAAGCAACTGTTGGGTTAAGAGTCGAAAATTATATTGAAAAACTCAAGACTGGATCCATTTCTGGTGTAGATAATAATGTAAACAATTCGTATACTGATCTCTTACCATCATTAAATTTGACTTATGAATTGAATCCCAAAACTAATTTAAGATTCAGTTTTTCAAATACAGTAGCAAGAGCGCAATTTCGTGAACTGGCAGCATTCAGCTTTTATGATTTCGTAACAGGTAATGTGAAAATTGGTAATCCTAATTTGAAAAGAACCAGAATATCTAATTTAGATCTTCGCTATGAATTTTATCCAAGTCTAGGGAAATTGTTTTCGGTTTCGGCATTTTACAAAAATTTAACCGATCCCATCGAATCTAACATTATAGCAGGATCTACATCCGCAAGTAAATCGATGTCTTTTACTAATGCGCCTAAAGCATATATTATGGGGGGAGAAGTTGAGATTAGACATGATTTAGGAATTTTCAACCAAGATTCGGAAATCTTAAAGAGTTTGACATTCAGTGCAAATGCTTCTTTAATTAAATCTGAAGTCAATTTTGAAGGCACAGAATCGCTGTTAGAAAATAAACGATCGTTATATGGTCAGTCCCCTTATTTATTAAATACTGGTCTTCAGTACTCGAGTAAAGGTGGATGGGAATCAAGTATCTTTTTTAATAGAATTGGACGTAGAATTGATATCGTTGGATTTGGTAACTACGTGAATGGCGAGTTTAAAGACGAATATGCTACAATTTATGAAGCGCCTAGAAGTATGCTGGATTTTCAATTAGCAAAGAAAATCATTGCAAATAAAGCCGAACTAAAATTTAATGCAGGTAATATATTAAATAGCAAAGTAGTTTTTTATCAAGATATTGATAAGAGTGGTAAATATAATATTGATAGTGATCAACTAATTAACTCAGTGAAATACGGTAGAAATTTCTCACTATCATTTAGTTATAAATTTTAAAGATTAAATCATTATTTCTTAACATTAAGGTTACAACAAACGAATAGTTTTACAAAAAAATTAGATTATGAAATTGAATCGATCAACAAAGTGGTTTGCATTAGCAGCAGTAGCAACTTCAGTAACTTTTGCAAGTTGTAGTAAATCTGATAATAATCCAGTAACTCCTCCAACTCCAGGAACAAAGAAAGAAGCGGTTATTGAAGGAAAGATTTCAAAACGTAGAGTGTTAAGTGCCGATACGACATACTTATTAAGAGCATATGTACAAGTAGTAGATGGTGGTACATTAGAAATTCCAGCTGGCACGGTCATTAAAGGTGAAAAAGCAACTAAAGGAGCTTTGATCATAGAAAGAGGCGGTAAAATCCAAGCAAATGGTACAGCTGAAAAACCAATTGTTTTCACATCAGATCAAACAGATGGTAACAGAGATAAAGGAGATTGGTCAGGTATTATTATTTGTGGGAAATCTCTTGTGAATACTTCTACCGGAACAGCTCAATATGAAGGTGGGACTCTAGGTGCTACTATTGCAAACTACGGTGGCGGTGCAACTCCTGTGTTAGATGACAATTCAGGTGAATTGACATATGCTCGTATTGAATTTGCAGGTATTGCTATTGAAAAAGATAAGGAAATCAATGGTTTAACTCTTTGTGCCGTTGGTTCTGGAACCAAAATCAATCACATTCAGGTTTCATATGGAGGTGATGATTCATTTGAGTTTTTCGGGGGTACGGTCAATGCTACTCATTTAATTGCTTACCGTGGCGTAGATGATGATTTCGATTTTGACCAAGGTTACAATGGTAAGATCCAATATGGTATTTCTATAAAAGATCCTATTATTGCAGATGCCGCCGGTACTTCAAGAGGAATTGAATTAGAGAATAAGGGTACAGTATCAAATAATCAATATACGAGACCGATATTGTCAAACTTTACTTTTGTTGGTCCTGGGACTGAGTCTTCAGCTACTCATGGTGCAGGTATTCACTTCGGATTAAATAGCCGTATGGTATTAGCAAATTCAATTATTGTAGGAGCTAAAACAAGTGCAGTTGAATTTAATTCAGATTTTCCTGCTGCTGAATTGAAAGCAGGTCGTTCTATCTTATCAAATAATATGGTGTTTGGTAATGTTGCTAACTACGGATTAAAAGATGTTACTTCATTTGCTTCAGTTGCTGATTTAACAGGTTATTTAAATGGATTTGGAGACTTCGCAGTTACATCTGTTGCAACAGCAGGTTTAACAGGTACCAGTCTTTCAGCTCCAAACTTGTTGTTAAAATCTGATTCTCCTGCACTAGGAAAAGCGAAATATGAAGGTGATTTAGCAAGTTTAACAAAAGAAACTTTTATTGGTGCAATGGGCACAACAGACTGGACTAAAGGCTGGGCTAGTTGGGATCCTAAAAATAATAAATACTAAAATAAATATAATATGAAACAAGAAAAATCCTGAAAAATTCAGGATTTTTCTTGTTTATTTTGATAGTATTTCGTTTTATATATAAATAATATAGATTATTAGAAGAATGTTAAGAAGAATCAGTTATTTTTTTAGGTTAACTCCTTTAATGCTTTTGCTTTTGTCGTGCAGCAAGAATGACAAAGTTGAAAACTCAAAAGAACCAATTGAAGTAAGAAAGACAAAAGCCTCTGCAATTACGGATGTAAACGAGCAAAATGCTAATAAAAATTGGAAATGGGATGATCCTACTTTAACAAATGTAAAATTGTATTTTAAACCAAAGGTGAATGGGGTGCCCAGCCCGTCTATTGAGCGACCTTTACCATGGTTTACTTTTGGTAATCCATTAAATAATTCGGATAAGGATTATCGTTCTGAGTTGGGTTGGGTATTATATCTAAAAGATTTTGGTACGCCGGATCGACCAGCGCAAACACCATTTTTTGCGTTATATAATAGATACTCTGGTATTTTGAGATTTTTTGTATATAATTATAGAACACAAGATCTCAGTGAGGGATCTAAAACTTATTATATAGGAAAGTTAAGTTATACCAATCCTGATAAACACAATGGTACCCTATCATTTTTAGCTCCGCCGGAACAATTTGTTTTAGATAAAGAAGATAAGGATAATTCCCTTGTTTGTGTTACGAAAAAGAATTCGAGCGATATTTGGATGAATTTTGACTTTTTACTTGCGAAACCTGCTGAATTAGCTCAAACTCCAGTCGAAAGTGTCAAATTAAATCTAAGCATATTTGGAGCTAATGAAACGGAAATGAATTTAGGATCAGACTTCTCGAACATTACTGCTAAATCTGTAGTTGGAGGGCTGGTAAATCTTCTGATTTTTCTAAATTTGTTAATGGTGGTGTGGAATATACTACATCTGGGTCGGCTTTATTGGAGTCGATAAATAAGCTACAGGAATCATCTAGCTCAAAAGTCCAATCAAAAGCGGATTTATCAGTAAAAGCAGGAAATAGTTCAGAAACTTCTAGGCTTCGAGCTGTAATCCCTGTGGCTACTGTTGCAACGGCCGTAAGTGTTGTAAAAGGATTATTTGGTTTTGTAAAATCTTTTGTTGGAGGAACAAAATCTGGTACAAATACACAATCTTCATTGCAATATAATGGTATTGTGAAGACAACAGGATCAGCTATTCTTTCTAACAATTTGTATAATTTACAATTTAGTTTAGAAAAATCTGATCCGACATCTTCTGGTTATTATGTTCCTCTTTACGAATATCCAATTGGAATTTTAAGGGCTTTACCTCCAATTTCAGATACATATGGAACAGGAATTTATTTTGAAGAGAACGAATACTTTTGTGGTAAGCCAATGCCGTTGGATGTTTTGAAACAAGCATCATATGCAATTAAGCGTAATGCTTTGCAGAATATCTATCGAGATTTTACAAGTGAGTATCGAGGACTCGAACCATATGTTAGACTAGATAGTATAAATTTAACTTTAGTAAATCGTATGTATTCCGGTGATGGATTACCAACTTCATTTGTTTATTTTCCAAAAGGAGCTACTCCAATTGAGCCAAGAAATTATGACATCATGAATGAATTTACATTTCCAGATAGTAGGAATTCTGGTTGGCGAAATTATTACCCATTCACGCAATTAGGACAAGAATTCTTTTACGTGAAAAAATGGTATTATCCTAATTCTGTTTATGCAGAGAATATATTTGGAGATGTCTTTGCTCAAAGAAATAAACCTGCATTGGGGATATATATAAAATTTACGATTACAGATCCGAACTATCCTGACAACGAATCAAGAGAGCGAGTGATCTTCAAAGTAGTAGATTTAAATAGAAGCAGTAAACAAAAAACGAATATCAAAGGTTGTCCAGTCATAGGGTATAATTAGTCATTATTTAATGATAGAAATCCTTCCTACTAGACTGGTTCTAAAAAGTGTGTGAAGATATTCAATGTTTTGAAGATAATGAGTTCGGTATTCCGCCGGACTCATTCATTTTAAATTGGGTGTTATTTTTAAATTAAGTATTATTTGGAACAAAAAATTTATGTTCAATCGAAACTATCAGAACTCACATTAGAAATAATATTAGTTTCTAGCTGAGTTGATTTTGTAAACATCAACATTGACAAAAATAATATAGAAAAATCACATAATTATTTCAGTTCACTATTCGAAGGGTAAATAAGTGAACTTTTATTGAATTTTCTTTATAAGATTTCATTAACAATAGCTCTAATTGATAAATTTGGTAAACTTTAAAAGAAAAATCTGTTAAATAATAAAATTGAGTTATTGAGAAAAAATATTAAGAGGAGCACTTTACTTCGGTTCGTAGTGGTAAACTATCTGATAAGATTCATTCTTTAATTTATCTGCCATTTGTCCAATGTCTAAATTTTGTTCTTGTGGAGTCGGTTCGCACAGCGAATAATATTTACCATTGTACAAAATAGCATCGCCGATTGGTTTCTCAAATTGAACCGCCATCGTGATGTGGGTTGGGAACAACAATGTAATCATTGGTAGATTGTAAATCTCCTTGACCAGATAGAAAAATAGGGCTGCCCGATCATCGCAATCACTATAAGAGCTGGTTAATGTTTCCTCTGGGGATAGCCTTTTCTCTTTACCAAAATTAATATCATCATTTTCATAGAGGAATGCATAACGTGTAAAGCGCATAAGATAATCAACACCTTTTGTTGTATCCATTTTTTTAATATTCTCTTTCAATACCGGAATGAGCGTTCGATAGGTTTCATGACTTAGTGGAATATTAAAATAAGTTTCAAAATTTACCCCAGGATAATTCGCGAAAATTTTATTGACATCATTATTGATTTTTACCTTAAAATGGTATAATCGCTCATTATATTTGAAATTGATTTTTTTATCCACGTAATTTTGGGGATTAAAATCAGGCATCTGAGTTACCTTATAACTGAAGTCGTTCACCGCTTCAGTAATTTTCAATGAAACTGGTTTATAAATGCCATTACGCTGAAATAACTTTCCATAATCATGATAATTCAGACAGGTATATTGATTGCCATCAACAGAAAAAAATGGAATATCAGCAATATCTTCGTTATTCTTTATATAAAATATAATTTGATTATTTCCCACGGCAAGACGCGCATCATAACCAGATTTACACATCAAGTACCATTTATATAAAGTGTACCGACTATAATTTTCCTGTTTGGGGCTTATTGCTTGCGCTGTCTGACGTACGAGCTGATAGTAGATCCAATCATTTAGATGGTGTTTCTGCTTGTAAGCAAGTAATGAATTACGACCATAGAGTCGGTCGACGATTCTATCTTTTTATAAAAATCAAGAATATGATTTTCGTTTACCTCAGTCGGAAAATCTATTATAAATGATGAATCTGCAGAAAACAAAAATGGGGTATTATAGAAATCAACTTTGTATTCTTGCGCATAGCTTTCTCGCTTCTGCATAAAGATAAATAGCAGTGAAAGAACGCTTGCGACCAAATATGAAGATAGAAATTTCAATTCCTTAACAATTTATTAATAATGAAGTTACATAAAAATAACATCAAAAGAAAGACCTAAATTCATTACTTACAGCTAAATGACGTGAGAGATCCACAATAAGGTAGTGTGATGCAGTTTTCGAACTATAAATTCTTGTATGAAGAAGGATTGGATCGTAAAATTGAGTTTGGTTGTAAAGGACAATTTGTGGATAGAAAATTCAATGCAATAGTTTTTAACCATGGTCCAATCACTGATCGTACATTGAATAGTGATTAGGTAAATGATTGAGATCAATTATTCAAAAGTTCTAACTTAACTTCAAAACTTTTCGAAATAACAACAGGCCGTGTTCAAAATTGAGATTCTTATTGGTAAAAGAAAGGGTTGATTGGGCGGAGATTGAAATAAAGAATTTTTTTTAAAAACTATACCGTATTATTGAAGTAAAATATTGTCGGTTGGTGCCAATTTTTCTTACTTGTATTCCTCGTAAAGATTATGAAGCATAGAAACACTCTTTACAAAAACAAGAGGATCGAGCAAGTTAGAGGTGGCTTCCGAATTATTGTTAAATACTGATCTTAGTTACTTGTTAAATAGGAAAGGTTGGAACGTGACTTCCTCTGCTGATATTATAAAAAACTGTCTCAACTTTAGGTTTTATTTCAAGGGCTAATATTCATGAAAAAATTTGGTATCAGCTTGAAGGCTCATAATCTATCAAATCCAGATTTGCGTTTAAAAAGAAAGGTAGATAACATGGGGGAATATTGTATCCAATTCTTATAAAAGAGGTATAGATCAAAGTTTGAGTCTGTCATATAAGTTTTAATATTTAAATAATACTAACTTAATAATTATTTGTTTTTAAAAAATTAATTTTATAAAAAATAAGTCATCATAAAAAATAAATTCTTTATTGTTTCAACACTTGCGTCCTAAACGTT